>NZ_CP034768.1:0-125786 GCF_004006055.1 Enterobacter sp. N18-03635
GTGAATGACAATCAGATTTCTGTTCACTGGTCAGATCTACCGAAGGATGAGCTAGCCCGTTTCTGGCAGGATGTCGATGCCGGCACTCAGGGTAATTTCCTCATTGCACCGGTCAAAAAACTGACCCGCCGCAAGCGCGGTGAGCATTCCACAAAAGCCAAATGTGAGAACCCGGCCTGGTATCGCCCAGAGCATTATAAAAAGCTCTCCGGACAGCTCGGTCATGCCTACAATCGCCTGGTGAAAAAAGACAAAGAAACCGGGCAGGTCAGCCTGCGCATGCATGTTTCTCGTCACCCTCTCTATGTCGCCTGCCGCCGTAAGGCGGGACGTAAATATGGCTTCCGTCCGGAACGTCAGCGCCTGCTCGATGCCCTCTGGCCAGTGCTCATCAGCTTCTGTGATGCCGGCAAGCATACCGTCGGCATGTGTATCTCCCGTCTTGCAAAAGAACTCAGTGCAAAGGACGCAAAAGGCAATGTCATTCCGGAAACAGAAGTGACCGTGTCACGCCTTTCACGGCTTATTGAGGAACAGGTACGGTTTGGCGTTCTGGGCCTCGCAGAAGAACGCGCCTGGGATCGTGAATCCCGCACCTGGCTGCCAACATATGTCTATATCACCCCCGTGGGATTCCAGATGCTGGGCGTCGATATGGACAAGCTGTTTAAAGAGCAGGAGAAAAAGCTCCGTCAGAGCGCCGAGCGTGAGCAGCTGATCCGGGAAGGGGTGATGAGCGAACATGATGATGTTCAGGCCCACTCTGCGCGGAAATGCTGGTCTGGCCGTAAGCGTCAGGAGGCACTCGTTTACCGCCGCAAAAAAGGCGCGGAGCGTAAACGTGCCAACAACCTGATTAAGCTGCCGGCAGATGAACGACTCCATGCAATGTCTGAATGGATTTACCGCACCCTGCCGCCTGACGAAGCGTACTGGTGCACATCTGAGCGCCTGAAGGCTCTGGCCATCCAGCATCTTTACCAGCTGGATCTGGCGCTTTCTCCACCGGACTAGTCACAGACGACACAACAGTCTTCCTGTTTACAGGCCCCTCACCGGGGCTTTTCGTGCTGGTTTTTTTCGGCCATTCAGCTCATTTTTCATCCTTTCACTCCTTTCTTCTTCCGGTCACCATGACGTTCTGCCGGTCGTTATGGCCCGCAATGGCCACAGTCTCTTTTTTTTACACAGAAATCCGCAAACGAATAAGTGAAGTAACCCGGAAATGAATAAAAGACATTCCGCAAAACAGTCTTACATCACCTTTTCTATCTCTCTGTTCATTACATTCCAGAGTAGATCTTTGTCTTCGGCCACTCTGTGGATAACGTAAAATGCCTTCGCATGCAGCGGCCTCACGGCCGCGCGCTCAGAAGGAAATCAAAAGTACCTCCCGTCGCAAGCGCCGGGCCCCGTTCTCGCCAGAACCCGGCACCGCATACATACCTGACCCCTGCTAAACCGACGCCGCCCCGGCCCGAAGGGCCGGAACACCATCGCTTTAAGAGGGATGTTGTAACTAGAAGTAAGAGCGGCTGCAGTTAGCGTCGCGGCAAGCGCGCTGTACACGCTCGTAAGCGCCTCACGGCGCTAACGCGGAGATACAGCCCGTCAGCGGCCTCTGGCCTCGACGTGCTCACTCCGACCGCGCACGTCACTACCAGGCGTGGCGGTTAACGGGTATGGCTCTGCAGGGTAAGGGATGGGACAGGCAGAACCTTTCAAACCGCAGCGGCTTACGCCGGTCACGGCGCCCGTCGGCATTCTCTCCCTGTCTGGCCTCAGCTGGCGCCTCCATGCCGCGATGCGGCATTAGTGAGTTCTGCAGGACAGCGTGCCCATTTTTTGTTGTCAAAACTCGTTTCGGGAATATGCTTTCAGAAACAGATAAGCGAGGCGATAAAATGGACACGTTGCTTTTACCCGGCCAGAATCCCCGTGCCTGGGCCGAAACCATGATCAACCTGGAGGCCCGGAAACTGGTGAATACGGCCAACACGGTGGCGGCTATGCATCTCCAGGATGGTTTCATCCGGATTCAGTTTGTGGATGAGATCAGGGCATTCATCATGGCCCAGTTTGAGGCCGCACGCCGGGCGAAAACGGATGATGACTGTATGGCCTGTCTGCGGGCCTTACGGGCTGAGAATACCAGCCTGCTGGAGCAGTCCCGATCGCTCAGAACCGGCTATGCAAAACTCTATGCCGAGGTGAAGGTTGTCCGGGATGAGAATAAAATTGTGGGTTACATCATTTCAGCGGTCGACGTCGTGGTGGCCGGTGCGGCCATCTTTGGTGGGATCGTCATGATGTCCTCCATGACGCCGGTGGGCGTGGTGGCCGGCGCGGTGATTGTCGTAAATGGCTTTAACACGATTTCACGGGAAGCCGCGCACAACCTCCTCGGTGATAAGCAGACGGAGGGAATATTCGCTGACGGCTCGATGGAGATCGCTGAATTTCTGGGCTTCAGCCGGCAGCAGGGGCTGGGGACGTTTAAGGCTGTCACACTCTTCAGCGAAGTCTACGGCGCGTATGGCCTGAGGCTGAAACCCGAAGCACAACGGCTGTGGTACTGGACCAGGCCCGATTTCTTCAGGAAAGTATCCGGCACCCCCCGTCCCGCAATGGCGCTTAAAATTGCGGGATGGGGGGTTAAAGCCAAAGTGGCGCTTGATTTACTGACTATTGAGCCTTCCGGGAAATAGTCTTCTGCAGGCGGAATGCTTTCCAGCCCAGTACAGGAGGGAAGGTCACCCAGGCAATGATCAGGACTACAAGGGAACTCATGCCCCCGGAAAGAATGTGTGTCCGGCTGCCGGCAATGAGGGTGACCAGCATAACCAGAACCAGCGCGACAGTGATCCATACCGACACCCGGAAGCGCCGTGAGAGCGCATCGATGAGATGCTGCATGGTGCCTCCGCCTGCTGCAAGCCGGCCCTGTAAATTGTCCACTTCGTTCTTGCTAAAACCTGCCTCAAGCAGCTCTTTCTCACTGATAGCCATCACGTCCTCCCTAATCAGGCGAAAGTATACTGTACCAGACCAATAATCCCCAGGTGACCGGCGTAAGCATAATAAAAGAAATTACGCGGCATGAAACGCCTGCGGCCCTCCGGACAGATATGCCTGCAGAATGAAACCACTGCCAGGGGGAATGCCAGAGTAGGCAGCGTGGCCAGTAATAATGTTTCTGCGGGCATATCCAGGAGATGCGATAACCCGTTTAAACAAAACAGTGACAGCACGGCAGTGATGGCTGCCAGCCGCTGCACACCGGGTGTATCGCTGCCACAAACCGTTGCCATACTGATGGCCAGCGTTATTCCTGCCAGCCCGTAGCTTGCCGGCTGCAGGGGCCAAATCATGAGGGACAGGAGCAGATATCCGGCGAGCATTCCTTTCCGGCCGTACCGGTACTGCAGGGCAAGCAGCTGCGTGACGCCTGCAAACACGAACAGAATGTTCAGGGCCCACCAGGGCTGTTGATTCTGGAAGGCCAGGCTGAACACCGGCTGCGTTATGACTGCCCAGATCCACAGGCGACTGGCTCTCTTCTGCAGTCGTTCCGGGGTGCGCTGTACGTTCATCGCCCATATAAGCGTGAACAGGGGGAAGGCCATCCGGCCAAGCGCATACATCACCGGCCAGGCTGGCGACAGAAACACCGTATTGATGTGGTCGATAATCATGGCCAGAAGTGCGAGAAGTTTGACCATATCGAGAGCTGCGGGACTGAGCTGGCTGGCGTTCCTGATACTGGGAAGAACGTCGGGTACTGAATGATTCATGCTGTAGATTCCCCTTGCGACACGCGGTTAACAGCCAGCACTGAACATAATGCCAGAATGCCCTGCCGGTTTGCGTTGTGACCCTGATCTTTAGTTTCTCCAGAATCTTGCGCACTGCAAATTCTGATTTATCACGCAGCACGCGCATTGCGCCTGCCACATCCTTATTCTGAATACAAATACTTAAATTATGAAAATCTTTCACACCGCCCCCTTTCTTACTCTCTTATTATCGGCCGTGTGAATATTATATTTAGTTCAGTAGGATTATTTCTAATAAAAGTTTTATATTAGCACCCCCCCAATTTTAGTCATATTATTGACTATGCTTAATGGTTGACAATTGTTATTCAATATTTGCATTGCTTGCTGATGCCTTTGCCCTGACCAGAGCGAAATCTTCACGAATAGATTTTGCGGCAGGCTTCCACCCTTTAGCCCATTCCTCGTTCATACGGCCTTCACTAACAATTTTCAGGGTGATGGCATAAGGGGTGCGCTGCAGTTTCTTTGACAGCCAGAGTATATGATCATCGATTCTGTCATCCGGAATATCAGAAATAATCGAATGAATAAGGTCCAGGTCCTCCGGTGCCCACGGTTTTCCGGAACGCGGAAAAACTTCATCCGGAAGGCGTGGTTTTTTTTCCTTTTCTTCTTTTACCTGCTTTCTGGCTTCTTTTTCAGCTGTGATGAGGCGCTGCCGTTCTGTTAACGCACCCAGAGTTGCAACCGTCCTGACCATATTTTCGCGCTGCTCACGCGTAATATTGACTTCACCGCATATAATGGCATTTAACGTATCGATAAGAATTTCCAGTTTGCTTTCGGTTAATTTGAAAGTCATACAATAATCTCCTTAATTTTTATTCGTTTTTTGCTCATCCTGATGCAGACTACGCCAGCGCCAGGGCTCTATCTGACCCGGTTCTGACCAGAGTCCAGCTGACTGGCGGCGGGCTTCGGCCTCCAGAACAGCGTAGTCTGGCCGGACGGGTTTTCCGTGGTAACGGTATGCCCAGGCCAGACCTTTACGTACCTGTTCGGCATTTACATCCGTCATACCAAGCCATATGGTACCCAGCAGGCGTCCATAGCGATCCGTTTCACTTCCCTTGACGGTTACGGGCCGCTGAGCCACCATCGATGACAGTTCCTGACGGGAACGCTGGCCAAAGGGTTGACTCTTTTCCGGCGCATCGATGCCAGCCAGGCGAACACGCGTCAGTTGGTTTCCTGGCTCAAGTATCTCAACGGTATCCCCGTCCAGCACGCGCACAATCCGGCCGCTGATATCGGCACTGGCCGAAAACGCCACAACGAACAGGACCAGTGAGCAGAACTTCCGTTTCATTATTCGTTATCCCAGGTTGTATACATTGCGGTTATTAAGCATGTAAATTTCAACTCGGCTTATCCTCCAACGAGGCTTTTTAAAGGAATGCCAAACATTGAATGTAATTTCCGGATCATGGGCAGCGTCAGATTACGTTTGCGGTTAAGCACTTCATAGACCCGGTTAGATTTTCCGATCGCCGGCTCAAGATCTTTTACCGTCAGTCCCTGCTGTTCCATCCTGAACTTAATAGCTTCAATCGGGTCCGGGGCTTCGATAGGAAAGTGTTTGTTTTCGTATTCATTAATCAGCACGCACATGATTTCAAAAAAGTCTCCCTCCGGGGTATCGGCAGGAGGTTCGTTATCAAACATAGGCTCCACAGCGCGTAACGCGGCTTCATAGTCCTGTTCAGTTTTAATTGGTTTAATCTGCATAGGGTTTACTCCAGGCTGACAGTTTCAGCATCTATTTTGTCATATTCTTTATGCGTACCAATGAATTTGATAAACATCCATCCTCGCTGGTATGCAATCGCAACAATTAACCGATAGTCATTTCCCTTAATATTAAAAACCACTCGCCTGTTTTTAAGAATACTGGCACTGCGGTATTGTTCTTTGATTTCTGCCGGGGTTTTCCATTCAGCTTTACAGGCCTCATCTACCCAGGCTTTTAGCGGCTGCTCTGCATCGGGATTCGCCGTCCAGAAATCCCTCAGTGTCTTGATAGCGATTATCTTCATGTCATAATGATAGTCCCATTTTAGGACTATCTCAAGTATTTTGTCCCGTGATGGGACTTTAATCTATTTGAAGATACATTCCAGAGTGTCAGCGCCGGCTAAACCTGTACTGTAATTTCATATTTTTTGGTTGCCTGCCTGCCGTCGTGACAGAAGCCTAGGTTACACAAGGCTCAGGATTCCCCTGTGCCACTGGAGGTATCTATGATGAATTATCAGATGACGCTGAACGAACTCGTTACCGCCACAGAACAGGCCAGAGAGAACTACCGGCGGCGTGGTACGTTGATATGCAGAATGCTCTATGAATTCTGGTATGTACGGCTGGGAACGGAGGCTTTCGATCAACAGACGCTGACGCTTCGGTGTCCGCTTGCACTGGAAGAAATGTACCGCCTGGCAATTCAAGCGCCCTAGAACTGTTCTGTTACAGGCAGAGCCGCGAAAGCGGCACTTCCCTGCACTGCTTTTCTGGTGTGCAGCTCCACTCAGCCAATGAGCTGCAGGGCATAACTGATATTGAGGCCTGTCAAATTGGTATTGAGGGCCTTCATCATGTCTGCACTCGTATACTTGATATTGCCCTTCAGGCTTCCCTGATAGCCTTTTGACGTGACCACTGCCAGTTGTTCCGGATTGCAGAGAGCTTTCATGCCGGCGATCAGGTCTGACTCAACGGCACGCAGATAAAGCGGGGAGGCCGCCACCACAAACCGATCGGCAGGCCTTGACTGCATCAGCTTCTTCAGTGAGGTACACCGTCGTTCCGAAGGTGGACGCGTTGTCAGCCGCTCCCAGTGAGTGCGATGGCAGAACGGCATCGAGGAGAACGTCGCTTCATACGGGACCACGGGATCAGAGACATGCAGTAGCCCCAGGCCTGCGGATATAATCCACATCTCAGCACCACTACGCGCCGCAGCTGCAGCTGCCCTGCTCCAGTGCTGGCCTGTATACAGCTCGCCGGCAGTCATGGGGGGCGATCCGCGACGGGCCTGCGCCAGTCTCTCCATCCAGAGCCCGTAAGCTCTCTCCACGTCACGTTCATCCGGAAACACAGCATCACCTGCAGCCACAGTTTTGCGGCGCGTGCAGGTGACGATGAGATGGACGTCAGGTCGCGAAATATAACAGACAGGAATTATTTTTGAGCTGGTTTACGAAGCTTCTGAAGGAGCAAAATTTCCTTGTCATTCAGCTCCTCCCCATTCTTCAGCTTTTTAAATATTATCTTGTATCTCTTCGCTCTTCTCCATGTATGAATACTGACCAGCACTGCGGTTGATGCAATTATCATTGCGATAATTGATATGTAAATCGATGTATGTTCGGGCAATTTTCTATTCCTCATGCGGACGAGGGAATGAAGACATACCGGCTACTACTCCGGCGTCGTTCCACACAATCACCGTGGCCAGATGTTCCGCCACCTCCTGTCCCGTGTAGCCGGCCAGGATCGCCAGCGCCCGGGCGCCCGCGTCACGGGACAGCGGACTGCAGAACCCGAATGCGTCCGTCATCAGGAGCCACTGCAGACGGTCCGTCCAGCGCTCGTCAGATCTGCGGACAGGTGAAAACACAATCTCCGTCAGCTGCCCGCGGTTGCAGTACAGCTGGCGCTGCTCCAGTTCGTCCAGCAGGCTGTTCAGTTCGCGCCGGTCAGCCTCTTCCTGACTCATTTGGGCCAGCGGATGCGGTGCCACTGCAGCTCCTGCGCCTGGTCGCCCGTGAACCCCGCGCGGGCCAGCAGGTCGGTCAGCGCGGCCTCCGTGTCATCCTCACAGCCGGCAGCCGCGAGCGGGAACGCCTCCGGACTGTCGCGCAGAACGTGCAGCAGGCGCGCCGGTGCCGGCAGCGCCCGCAGGGACGCTTCAGGACTGACCACGGAGAGTCGAATATCCTCAGTCAGGCCGGAGATCCCCTGCGCCTGCAACGCGGTGTCCAGCTGGCGGTACCAGATGTCCGTCCGGTCTGCAGGCGCGGTACCGTGCTGCGTGCCCTCCTCCGGCGTGGTGCTTTCATTAACCTGCACCCGCACCGCAATCCCCGCATCGTGGCAGGCCTGCAGCCACGTGGCGACCTGCAGGGGATCGCCCGCCAGGCGCGTCAGCTGCCCGGCCGTGTTCCACAGCTGCAGGCAGGTGGTGCCGTCGAGGCGGATAACGTAGTCACCCCGGCATGCCAGGTGCCAGCGATCGTCCAGCGCCACCGTCCGGTCGTCAGTCTCCTCTGCCTGGCCGGGCGGGACCAGGGGCAGAACCCGGACAGTCGTCGCGCGCTGCTCCGCCTGGACGCGCGCCTGTTCGTCAGCGAGAAGCGGGGCGGCCAGCGCCCGGCCGGCGTCCGTCAGCTCAACGGCCAGCTGCAGGTTCGGCGCACGCAGGGTTCGCAGCCAGCCCGCAGCTTCCATGCGCCGGCAGGAGGCGCGCAGGTTTGTCCCGTACACCGGGGCGTCCCCGCCCTTCTCCAGCACCCGCTCGATATCCCGCGTGGCCACCGGCCCCGGACGTTTCGCATCGAGAGCGGCCAGCACAATCAGCACCCGACGCTGCAGCGGTGACGGTCGGCGCGCCTGAGTCATTGCTTATCCGTCTCCGGCCAGATGAGTTTTCTGAGACGCTGATGATCGACGTCTATGAGCGCTTTGGTTTGTTCGTAATTTTTCAGTGGCGCACCAGTAAGCGCCAGTTCATACCACAATCCCAGCAGGGTGCTGGCCTTACTCGATTCGCTGATATATCTAACGCCCTGGCTGTCCAGCTCGCATTCCCGGATACGTTCTTCCGCTATCCGGGTCAGCTGCTCATAGCTGAGTGAAAACGTCATTTCCTGATCCATCCTGCATGCCCCGTCTGATAATATCCGGTTAAGTGTAAAATCATATCGGATATGATTATCATTATTAATGATAAAAATCACACTCAGTATGATTTTAAGCGATTTGCTTGATTATCATATCTCTTGAGGGATTCCCGCCGCGCAGATCCGATTTCCGGCTGTTCCGGATCTCCTCCGAACGCACCGGCGCAGAAACACAACATGTGCCACGCAGTCAGCTGCTGTTTCTCCTATATGTTGTGTTTACCCCCTTCCCTGCGACCCTTCGTGCAGGGGCAGATATTGCCGCTTTGTTTATTCCCTCACCGTGTTACACTTCCGGAAACTGTTGAATACGCAAAAAATCGGATCACACCGAAACGGCCATCAGGTAATTTAACGACGTGGCTATATGGCTGCTTATTATCAGCCTGAAAATGATGACGGCAGGGGAAAATCCTCAAGCGTTATATTCAGGCGTGTGAGCAGGGAATGATTGCGAATTGTGATTATTTCCATGAGTATCTCTTCAAATGCTTCAGGAGGATCTTTGAATGCAGGTATCGAAATACATAACAGCTGACGCGTTAATTCAGGAACTCCATGATGAAGGACACGATGTCATCTATGAGCGAATTACTGAATATCCGGTTCTGAAAGGGGTCGCCCAGATCCCACCGGCAAAACATTTACTCACTCAGGAAGGATACGTCGTCGGGATCTTCGTTGAACCTATGGGAGGATGGCGCCGGCGTGAAAGCGATGACTGCGTCAGTGATGAACCTGGTATTGAAGACAACCCTTTTAAGGTGAAGCACGATGTTAATGCGTCCCGGAAAATAATCCGACGCCTGTAGGAAGACGCTTTCAGCAAGGCGGGATTTCTCAGTAAAGGAGGGATTATGTGTGATTTATGCAGGGCGGACGGGAATTACTTCCATACGCCGGAATGTGTGTATGGCCAGCTGGTCAGTGAGTACCCCGTGATGTGGCTGCGGGATTCGACCCGGATTGGCGCCTGCTACACCCTCCGTGAACTGCTGTCGCCGGAAGGGATGGTGCTGGCCATACAGAACGCACCTCCCGTGACGGGATGGCGGCTGCGTATGCGGTATAACGAGGCCACAGATGAAGAGATCGACCCGCAGCGCGGGGACTGTATCGAGCTGCCCTCCAGGACGGACGCCCTGCTGGCCTTTGAGTCGTTCCGTGGTAGCGCGGCGTCAGTATGAACGGCGGGATTTTTCATTTACAGAACCATACAGAAGGGTACTGGCATTATGGGAAGCATGAAAGACCAGATGATGGATATTGAATCTGAACGATTTGATAAATGGCTTGCGGAAAATTATCCGGATGTTGTCCCCGGCTCAGAAGAATGGGAGCAGGCCGCTAACCTTTATTGCTGGGAACAGGAGTATCTCGCCGATCAGGCTCAGTGGGATCATGAACACGGGCTGTTTGTGGCTTCCCTAAACAATGTTCATCAGCGTTACCTACACGCCATGCAGGAGTTGAAGGGGCTGTATACCCTGCTCGATACAGAGCAGCCTGAACTGGTGTACAGGATGTCTTTCGTCCATGCCGTGACGGTCATGGAGGCGTACCTGATGTACTGCGCCAGGGCTCTGCTGGAAGAGGACTTGCCGCTTACACGGTTCAGGGATGAGTTTTATATGAAGTCCGATAAAATCAAAAATCCGGTAAAACATGCTGCCCGTGACATGGCTCTTTCTCTGTTCCGGCCTGCGGCGCAGAATTTTGTTTCCCGGATGACGTTTCATAACGTAAAAACCATTGAGCGCTATTTCGAGACTGTGCTTCATATACCGCCCGTCTGGCCAACTGAGCCGCTGGGTATCATCGCAGACTGGCGAAACGATCTGGTACACCGCAACGGTGTGGATGAGCATGATGTGCCACGAGTGATATCAGCGCCGCAGCTGCAGAGCGCCCTGCAGAAAGTGTCGGATCTGATAGAGGCTGCAGATCATTCCCTGCGTCTGGAAGTGGACTATTTTGGTAACTCGCGTACAGAAGAAAACCGGGAAATCATTGCGGCAGCACTGCGCATATCCCCGGGCAGAGAATCATCCTGATGACCGGACTCGTAACCCTGGGAGGGTATTCGGCCACAGGTACTCAGTTACCTGTTTCTATCGACTATCCGGCGGCGCTGGCCCTGCGTCAGATGGCACTGGTTCAGGACGAACTGCCGAAATACCTGCTGGCCCCGGAAGTGAGTGCCCTGCTCCACTATGTGCCCGACCTTCACCGCAAGATGCTTCTTGCTACCCTGTGGAACACAGGCGCCCGTATTAACGAAGCACTGGCCCTGACCCGGAGTGATTTTTCCCTGGCACCGCCCTACCCGTTCGTGCAGCTGGCCACACTCAAACAAAGGGCTGAAAAAGCCGCCAGAACGGCTGGCCGTGCGCCCGTCGGCAGTCAGACTCACCGGCTGGTACCGCTTTCTGATGCGAACTATGTCGGTCAACTGGAGATGATGGTGGCCACGCTGAAAATTCCTCTTGAACGACGTAATAAGCGAAACGGCAGAACCGAGAAGGCACGCATCTGGGAGATCACCGACCGGACGGTTCGCACCTGGCTCAGCGAAGCAGTTGAAGCCGCAGCGGCCGACGGGGTGACGTTCTCCGTGCCGGTGACCCCGCACACGTTCCGTCATTCCTACGCGATGCACATGCTGTATGCCGGTATACCACTGAAGGTGCTGCAGAGTTTGATGGGGCATAAGAGCATCAGTTCGACTGAGGTGTATACGAAGGTGTTTGCGCTCGATGTCGCGGCACGGCACCGGGTGCAGTTCCAGATGCCGGGCGATGAGGCGGTAGCGTTGCTAAAAAATAGATGATTAAGATAGCAAGATAGTAATTTATTATCTTGCTATCTTAATGGGTTGTTAAGTTATTAAGTTATTAAGTTATTATTTTAATCTAGATTTTTCAATGAGTTGAGATATTTCTTCTCGCGATAAATTTTCTAACGCCATCACTGCAGCTCTAACTACATCTGATCTATTGACTCTCCTGTTCCCTGATAACATCTCTTCCCTTATGACATTATCAATTGAGCTAAGATTCTCTTCAGCAAGAGAGATGCTGACTGGTTTTGCTTTACTAGTCGCAGGTTTATTACTTGGTTCGTCAAGATTTTTTGCAGTAAGGCCAGCTGAACCTCCGTTTATAAACGAAGCTTCATCCTTTGGCGGCGTATGTGCTCTATTTCTCACAGAATGATCTCCTTAACCAGAGCTTCAATTTCTTCTTGGGCTTTGATGTTCTGTGTTTCAAAAATAGTCATTGATTCGGCCCAGGCATCCCTGTGAGCTTTTCTGTCACATACGCGAGCATTAGACAGATTCATTTCCGGAAAGTCTTTGAGAACATCCGCCGCCTGATTAGCTTCATTAACGAACATGTTAGTTGGTGTCATATTCAACACTAAATACCCACGTACAGACTCGTTGAAATCTTTAGCAGCAGTAAAAACAGAGCATGTATGAGGTACAACATCCAAATCCATTTGGGACGGTCGTAAAGGGGAAATAAACACATCTGCAGCCATTAATCCACTTCGCATCTCTGCACTGTCACGGCCAGCACAATCGGCGATTACAAAGTCATAAGACTTTTCATGCTCTTTAAGCATGGCTTTGATGTTGCCGGACGCTCCAGTCACAGGCATATGAGGCAAGTTCTCTGGTCGATTGTTATACCAGGTTAGCACTGATTTTTGATCGTCGGCATCTACAATGAGAACTCGCTTTCCTAATGCCATAAGATATGCAGCGATGGAAACTGCGAGCGTACTTTTACCTACTCCACCTTTTTGACTACCAAGAACAATGATCATATTCCGCACACCTTGTTTGTTATCTTATTAAGATAATAGGATAACAAGCATTAATTTTCAATATGCGCCGGAGTTAATATTTTGTTATCATATTAACTTAATGTGTTAACAATTACATTAAATTCAATGCATTAAAATACAATATTATCATCTTGCGATCTTAACAAGATATTACGATAACAAGATATTATCTTGTTATCGTAATCGCACTTTTGAGTGAAGGAGTAAAGCAATGGACCTGGTGTGGAAAAAAAATCCAAGGGGAAGGCTTGAAAGGAAACTGAATCTGGCAGAGAGAGAGGCATTGCTGCATGTGTTCAGCAACGGTCGAAAACCCGCTCAGGCTGATTTACGTATAGCAAATTCTGTGCTTGAAGAAATGGACCGCCGTAAGTTGTGGTTAAAATGCGATTGCGTCGAACATGACCCGAACATTGAAGGTCCTTTTAACTGCGAGGTTAACGTTGCCAGGTTACGCCACGTCAAGACGACAAGACAGCATGATGAACAGTGCCCTTTGTTCAGGCTAAAGAAAAGTAAGGATGCTGATAACACAATCACAGAAGGAAAAACCAGCCCACTAAATCCGGTTGGCGGGAATGACTGGTTACCTGACAAGAAGAAAGACACCAAAATCACCGCTGTGGAAGGGCCGGTAGTGCTCCGTAAGCGTCGACGCAAAACTCTTAAACCCATTCCGGCTCTGGGCCGAAAATTGCTGACTCTCATTCAGGCAGCTGGCCTGAACCAACTTGAACTAGTACCTGAATACAAAAGTCCGGGGTTAGTCGGTTCGGTCAAAAGAATAAAAGAAGTTCTGGATGAACATACAATGGGCAACGGAACACAGCTTAATATGTTGTTCAGTTGCGCACCCTGGCTGTCCCTCGAACGGATTAACGACATGCTGACTCAGCTGGAAGTCTCACTGCAGACTGATAGCAGTGATAAGGAGGCACGCGTGTATATCATTGGTATTGCGACCGATGCCAATCGGGAAGAAGTAACCTTTAGCGTTCGGAGTAATACTTTTATCCATAGGCCTGAAGCCCGAGTCAGTATCAATGGAGAAAGCACCTACAACACTGGCAGTCGGGCCCCATACTGGGCAATTCTGGAATACCGCAGAGGTAGGGATGGCAAGGTTTACTGCCATGAGGGCTATGCGCATGCTGCGTATACGCTTGATAATCCTGTGCCTGTGGATAGCAACAAAGAACGCGACACACTGAAGGTAATAATAAACGCCAGCAGCTATGCTGGCCGTCAGGAAAATCATCCGGATGCTATCAGCCTCAGCAAGCCACTTTTCACGTCTAAAAGCACTAAAAATGGGGTGGAGGAGGTCATTCATCCTGACTTCATACTGAATGTGGTTCCGAGCAAAGAAAACATAGTTACCACTTTCATCATCGAAACAATGGGCTCTGAATCCGAGGAGTATGTCGAGCGTAAACTGCAAACACATAGCTGGATGGAGCAGGAAGGTGTGCTCTTAACTGATCCTCCGGGTTGGCCAGAACCTTTAGACAGGACATTTAACAGCTTCCTGCTCAAACACATCTTTAGTGCAGGGAAAATGCACAAATAGTTCAGGCAGCGGTTTTGAATTCAAATAGTGACAATGCACCCTCAGCCAGAAGTGGAAAGGACGCACTTAAGTGTGACAAACGACACTCAGGGCTGAGGGGAGATGTGACAAGCTGCACTGAACTAAATGTGACAAATTGCCCTCATTAAGTGTATTTAAAGCACAAAATTGGAACCATGTAGTTCCAGAAAACCAGTCAGGGCAAAGGAAGACAAACTGTTCTGTGACAAATCACCCTGAGAGCTTTAACTCTAGTGTGACAAACCACCCTGCTAATTGTGACAAATCACCCTCAAAACTCACTCAGGTGTAATCGACATTATGTCGCTGAAAGAAAAGACTATATGAGTCGTCTGGCGTCCTTTCTTTTTCTCTATATAAGACAGGCGCATTGGCGTTCTGCTGTTAATCTCATCGACACTCGCCTGCAGGAACCTACGGCGAAAGTCCGGCATACGCTGATAACTTTGCGGAAGCTGATAGCGCTCCATGATCCAGTCTATTTTCAGGGATACCACGCCAGAGCCATCCGGCTTACGGTACTGGCATAGTGACTCGTACAGGCGCATGGCATAGGGATTGGTGATCTCTTTCGTTTCACTTAGTCGGAACTGTGTGAAACGGTTCTGAAGGCCAATAAAGAAAGGAATGAGGTACGGGTTAATATGAACGCTGTAGAGCCCTCTGGAGGGACTATGGGCACGTTTGATGAACCAGGGAAAGGACTCATAACCTTTTTCTTCCCCGGCATCCTCTTCAGGCCGATAAAAGACCACTTCTTTACCCGCGAATCCCTTGAGAGCCTGACGGATATCTTTGCTTGCCTCGGCGGAGGTCAACCCGAAGGTTTCCGCATACTTGGCGACCTGAATTTCACATATACCGTCATGCTCCTGCAGCGTACCGTCAGATTTTCTGATCTGGTCCACAAAGAGATAAAGCATACGCTTTTGATCGCGAGATAGACTGTATGCCGCCTCAGTCAGTTCGTTTGACTGGACAATTCGCGGGCTATTCTTACGTTTTTTATGGTTGATAACCGCAACTTCCGTCATGACAGGTCCGTGTAAAGTGTGACAGGAATTTAGATTGTCACACTAATTGAAAAAGAGTCAACAGGTTGGGATAACTTTGTGGAATACAACAAATCATGAGGGCAATTTGTCACAGGGTTAAGGGCAATCTGTCACACTTTAAGATGGAGATTGAGGGTGATTTGTCACACTGAAAGGGCAGATTGTCACACAGATCCTTCTCAAACCCGCATGAATAAAGGGCTGAGAGGTGTTCTAAAAAGGTAAACCTAACAACCCTTTAAAAAGATCTTATAAAAATATGCCCGTGGATAAGTGGATAAACAGAGTGGGGTATCCATTAAACACCGAGCGTAAGCAGAATTTGTCCGTGCAGTTCCCTGGTGCTTCCTCGCTCACTCGCGGGCTTCGCCCTGTCGTTCGGCTGCGGCGAGCACTACTGGCTCTCTCTGAAAGGCGAAATTTAACCGATCCTCGCTATGGGGATATCTTTCCAGCGGGTGGTGTACGTAGGGGAGAGCATATCGCGTTTCATCTGCCATGCAGGCGCAATACCTCGTCCTGCAAACCAGACCTGTCCCAGCCCGGAATGATTAATGCCATCGAGAACCTTCATCAGCTCAGCGCTGTGAGGACGTGGAGGACGTTCGTCGAACAGCTGCAGCTGCGAAACGCCGGAGCCGGTGAAGTCATTCAGCATCACACCGGCTTTGGCATACCGGTGCCCATCCTTCCAGATACGCTCCAGAGCCGTTGTGGCGGCCGCAATGATGTCCCGGGTGTCCTGAGTGGGGGTAAGCAGTTTCTCTGTGGCCACGTTGCCATAGTAAGGCTCTTTAACGGCGAACGGAGACGTTTTGATGAATACGGAAATATGCCGGCAGTACTGGCGCTCTTTACGCAGTTTTTCTGAGGCCCGCTCTGCGTACTGACAGACAGCCTGCCGCAGCGAATCGTATTCAGTGACCTTCTCACCAAAGCTGCGGCTGCAGACTATCTGCTGCTTTGTTGGCGGGGCTTCCTCAAGCGACATGCAGCTTTCCCCGTTCAGTTCGCGCACTGTTCGCTCGAGAACGACGGAGAAATTTTTACGGATGAAGGCCGGGTTCGTCAGGGCCAGATCGAGCGCGGTCTTAATGCCCAGAACATTGAGCTTGCGTGCAATACGGTTTCCCACGCCCCAGATCTCTTCGACCGGCTGCAGCGAAAGCAGTTTCTGCGTTCGCTGGGGATTCCCCCGGGTCAGGGCGAGCACACCACGAAACTGTTTCCACTCCTTTGAGGCCCACTGCGCTGATTTTGCAAGGGTTTTCGTCGGCCCGGCACCCACGCCGATGGTCAGTCGGGTACAGTCATATACGTGCTGGCGCAGCTGCCGGCCGAAGTCCTCCAGGTCCATGCAGTGTTCAACGCCGGTCAGGTCGAGGAACATCTCGTCAATCGAATACTGTTCCACCCTGGGGGCCAGCTCCTCCAGGCAGTTCATTACGCGCGCTGACATCGAGGCATAAAGTTCATAGTTGCTTGAGAACGCGTATATTTTTTCCGGGTACCTTTCGTTTTTCATCTGAAACCACGGCGTGCCCATTTTGACCCAGGGCTTTGCCTCGGCACTTCTTGCGATGACGCAGCCATCGTTATTACTGAGCACCACAACCGGCTTTCCTTTCAAATCCGGGCGGAAAACGCGTTCGCAGCTGGCATAAAAGCTGTTCACATCGGCCAGGGCAAACATCAGTACATCTCCCTCGGGCGGTGGATGATGTGCGTGACGACGCCAAAGATATCCAGATCGTCCGGGTCGGGATAAATCGGCGACCAGGCGGCGTTCATGGGCTGCAGCGTCAGTCGTGGCGTCAGCAGCAGCCGTTTGACCGTAAACTCCCCCTGCACGCTGGCCACAACAATATCGCCATGCCGGGGCTTCTCGGCACAGTCCACAACCAGCAGATCGCCATTATAAAGGCTGCCGTCGGCCATGCTGTCACCGCTGGCGCGAAGGTAGTAAGTCGCGCTCGGATGCCGTATGCAGTAATCATGGAGATCCAGATCGGATTCGACATAGTCAGCAGCAGGGCTGGGAAAACCGCAGCTGGCCAGGTCTGCAAACAACGGATGGGCCTGTGGCGGGAGTTCTTTCCCGGTGCTGAAAAGCTGCAGTTTCATCTTTCCTCCTGACGTCTAAATATACTGGTTATGTATACAGTATATTTAACAGCGTGAGGATAATCCAGATCGCCTGCGCCATGAACAGAGTGAGTAATCTAAGCTACTCAAAATGTTCAATAATATCATTTTGATTGTTTTGTATTGCTCATGATGAGAAATAAGGCTTTTATTTTTCCATTTTGCTCTTATAATGTGTATCAAATTGAGTGTAATTGACGGAGCATAATGGTGAATATTTACTGCGATGATGGTTCAACTAATGTTAAGCTGGCATGGTTTGAAGGAAACGAGCTGCAGACCCGGGTTTCTGCTAACTCCTTCCGGCATGGCTGGAAAGTGGCGGAATTCAGTGCTGCAACGTTCAACTATCAGGTGGGCACGCTGAAATATACCTGGGACAGCGTCAGCCGGGATGCCATTCCGACAACAAACGTGGAATATCAGTACGGTGATCTCAACCTGCTGGCCGTGCATCATGCCCTGCTGAACAGCGGACTTGAGCCGCAGCCGGTGAGCCTGACCGTGACGCTGCCCCTGAGCGAGTATTATGACGGGGACTGCCAGCGGAACGAGGAGAACATCCGACGCAAACGGGAAAACCTGATGCGTAAACTGGTGCTGAATAAGGGCAGGGCTTTTACCGTAACGAACGTGACGGTGATGCCGGAATCACTGCCGGCGGCGTTCTCCCGTCTCGCGGAGCTGAAGCCCGGTCCCGCAGAGACCACCCTGATTATCGATCTCGGCGGAACCACGCTCGATGCCGGCGTGATTGTCGGACAGTTTGACGATATCAGTGCGGTACACGGCAATCCGTCTGTCGGCGTGTCGCAGGTCACCCGCGCAGCTGCAGGCGCGCTGCGGGCTGCAGACAGCGAAACCAGCGCGCTAATTGCTGACACGGTCATCCGCAACCGCAATGATCGTCAGTATCTGCAGCGAGTGATCAACGATGCCGGAAAAATTGACGATGTTCTGAACAAAATTACAGAGGCAATCACTTCCCTGGGCGCGCGTGTCACCAGTGAGCTGACGGCCTTCAGGAACGTTAACCGGGTATTCCTGGTCGGGGGAGGCGCATCCCTCATTGAAGAGGCTATCCGTCAGGCCTGGCCTCTGGCTCCTGACCGTATCGAGGTTATCGGCGATCCGCAGCTGGCGCTGGCCAGAGAGATTGCCCTTTACAATAAAGAGGACTAAACGTGCCGGACGGCCAGTATTCTTTCTATCTGCACAGCGACGATCGCACCGACATCGCGGCGATGGCGACCATCAGCACCATCTCACAGCCCCTGCGCGGTGACTTCATCCGGACCGCTGCCACCGCCGGGGCGGTGATGTACCAGACGGATGCCCGTTTACCGGCGCTGATCCCGGTGTTCTTTGACGGGCATCTGAGCGCCATCCGGCTTTGTGCCGTGATGGCGCTGGTATCCGGCACCTGGTCTTCACTCTCAGGACTTCCTGATGAGCCTGATTGTGGCGTGGCTGCTCTGGCCATGTCACCGGAGACGGAATACCAGCGCCGGCGTTACACCCTGACGCTTCAGGATGACCGGAGCAGTGAACGGGTTGAGCGTGTGCTGACGGGGGTGTCATCCCGCCTGCGCGGAGAGCTGCTGAGAAACCTGATTATCACCGGTCTGGCCCTGCATACGACCGCACCGGAGCTGCCGCGTCTGCTGGCCAGCATGCCGGTACCGCCCGGCACGGTCAGCGAGCTGCAGGTTCTTGTTCAGCAGATGGCCGGTACGGCTGGCGTGAGTCAGGCTGCAGTACCGGAGAAACCAGCAGAGCCTGCCGCACCGGTATCCGGTGAAGCGACCAGGATAAAGAAAAATATGCAACGGGTATTCGGAGACTAAAACATGTCAGTGGTTAAACAGAAGGCAGAGCAGTGCATTCATAACTTTCTGCGTGCCCGGAACGTGCCTGAATCTCAGTGGCCGGATCTGGTCAAAAAGACCGGCAGGGGAATGATACTGGCAGGCGTGGCCGTTGTGGTTCCCGGCGTTCTGGTTGATAACATCTCCCTGCCGGTGACAATTGCGATGCAGGTCTGCTACGCCTCACTGATCGGCCTCGGGGTTCTTCTGGCGTTTGACGAGAAAAAACCAAAGGGGCAGGGATGAATATGAACATTAACCTGAAGGAGGCCGTGGTGAGTCTGGATAAACTGACGGGAGAGGAACGCACCCTCGTAATTGTTGCACTGCAGGCGCTGTATCGTCAGCGGGTTTCAGCATACAACTCGACCCTGACAGCATGCAGCTTGTCGGGAAAAACTCCGCCTCAAGATGATATTTTTGGGCTGCATGAAGTGCAGGAGGCACTGCGCAGAATTGGGGCGGCACCGGAGAGCCATTAAATCAGGCCCATGCACTTCAGAAAAAAAACGGCAGGGTGACATCACCTCCTGCCGTAAACATACTTGCT
This sequence comes from Enterobacter sp. N18-03635, assembly GCF_004006055.1. Classification (NCBI taxonomy): domain Bacteria; kingdom Pseudomonadati; phylum Pseudomonadota; class Gammaproteobacteria; order Enterobacterales; family Enterobacteriaceae; genus Enterobacter; species Enterobacter sp. N18-03635. The sequence continues at coordinate 19,799 of NZ_CP034768.1, forward strand.
GTTATTATTCTTAAACTTTAGAACCGGTTTGCGTTAAGTCAAAATATATCATCATGATTTATCGCCCTTATTTTTCTCTTTCAGAAAACAGACCCGCCATGCTTTCATGTTAATCCGGCCGCATCGGACGCAGGGGAAGCTGTCGCTCGCGTCTGCCACGGTCATTTTACGGTGGCGGGGCACAGCGCGAGGCTGCAGCAATGTCCGCAGGATACATTCTGAATGTGGAATTCTGGCTTGCAGACGATTTCTGACGCCTGGTCACGGCGTGTATGAAGATGAAATTGCAAAAGCCATGCGTCTCTGAGAGCTCAGCCATGATGCCGGAATCGTTTTTAACCGGAACGCGCTTTAGTTTGTCACTTACGGAGTTAAGGCGGGGGGAAAAAAAAGGACACCTTCCGGGGAGGGGTGTCCTGAAATGTGTCATATTCGTTGTAAGTGAAAACCCATCAGATGTTTTCGGCACAGATAATTGCACAATCGCTGCCTTTTTTCACCTGCCATATATCCGACTCAAAAAAAAAGACGTCTCCGGCCGGGGACGTCCTGAAATCAAAGGCACACATGTAAGATAACGGCGCGAATCCATTATCAGTGTGCATTCTGCCATACCCTGTCTGACTCATCAGCTACCAGAACCGGTAACAAAGGTTGTCGGTTCCCTCCGCCTTATTGCCGCCAGCCGGCGGCGAGTTCAACGCCGTGCCTTCACGCTAACCCGGCCGCTGCGGTCACAAGGGTTCACGTTGTCTCCGTCCTCACCCGTTCGCACCTTTCACGGTGCATTCAGCCCGTGAAAGGCTTGCGCTGCGGCTTGCGGCGTCGCCCCTGCGCCCTCCGCTTTCCGCCGGGTTTTTGTGGCGGCACGGCGCAAGAGGGTGCCGCATATCAGAGAGGAGTGTATCTATGTCCCGTTTTATCCTGGGTGACTGCGTGCAGGTGATGTCCCGTTTTCCGGCGCGTGCCGTCGATTTTATTCTTACCGATCCACCGTATCTGGTTGGCTATAAGGACCGTACCGGTCGTACCCTGGCCGGGGACAACTCAGCAGAATGGCTCCAGCCCGCCTGTCATGAAATGTACCGCGTGCTGAAAAACGACAGCCTTATGGTGAGCTTCTATGCCTGGAACCGCGCGGATCTGTTTCTGAATGCGTGGAAAGCGGCCGGCTTCCGGGTGGTTGGCCATATCGTCTTTGCCAAGAGCTACGCCTCAAAATCGACGTTCGTGGGTTACACCCATGAGAGCGCCTACCTGCTGGCGAAGGGGAGGCCGCAAACCCCGGACCGTCCCATCCCGGACGTGATCCCCTGGAAATACACGGGCAACCGACACCACCCGACGGAGAAGCCGGTGCAGAGCCTGCGACCGCTGATTGAATCGTTCACGCGTCCGGGGGCCATTGTCCTTGACCCGTTCGCCGGCAGCGGCTCCACCTGCGTGACCGCCGCCGAAGCCAGCCGCCGCTATATCGGGATCGAGATGCTTGAGCAGTACCACGCCGCCGGCGTCCGCCGTCTGGCACAGGTTGAACGGGCGATAAGGATGCCGGCGGCCAATGACGGCGCGTTTTACCCTGACTATCCGGAGGCAGCATGAATTACCCGGGCCTTGAACACCTGCGCGCGGACGTGGCCGCGCTCAGCAATGCCATGTGTGATGTGCGGATGCTGCTGAACCGCCTCGAATCGCAGCACCGGCACGACGCGGCAACGCTTACTGAACGTATGGCAGCGCAGACTCTGCGCCGGATTAACACCCTGCTTCTGGAAGCCTACCGCGAAGCCCTGGTGCTGGACGAGACTTTTCAGGACTGACTGACCCTGCCGGGCTGAGGCCCGGCCTGTAATCCCTTACAAGAGAGAAAAAACAATGTACGGAACCCGCGAAGAACTTTGTGAACATCTTGAAAACATGTTCACGCCTGACGAACCCCTGGTCCTGCTGGTCTGGACGGAAGAGGGGATTAGTGTGACCTGCCGTGAAGCCCAGCCAGAACCGGACGGGGCTGAAATCCGGGAAGTGATGAAGGCGCTCGGCGAAATGAAAATGACGCAATACCGCCAGGAGGGGGTAAATAATCTGACTGTCAGCGATCTTCTGACCCGTCAGCGCGAAGCGGCAAACCGTGAGGTGAGTGTACCGGCGGTACTTCTGTCCCGCATCCTGCGTAACTATGAATGCGAGCTGGAAAATCGGATCGGTATGGCCTGGGAAGCCGGGCGGCAGGAGCCAGAAACCGTCAGGAATGAGCTGAAGGACGTTCACGCATTACAGGAGACGCTGGCCGCGTAAGGGAGAGAGCCGGGGTAACGTCCCGGCAACCGGTGGACATCCACAGCGAATAAGGATGTCAGTATCTTCCGCTTTTATCCGCCGCTGCCCTCCGGGCCACGTCGGGACAATGAAACTCCCCTGAAGCTCCGTGCGGTGACGGCATGCGCCGTGACTTCACTGTAGCCCGGCCGCATCGGCCACAAGGGTTCGCTCACGCCTCCGTCCTCACCCGTTCGCACCCTTCACGGTGCATTCAGCCCGTGAAGGCTTTGCGCTGCGGCTTGCGGCGTCGCCCCTGTGTCCTCCGCTTTTCGCCGGTCTGTCGTGTCGTCACGGCGATGCCGGAATCGAGAATATGTTAACCGTGGAGGATCTATGAACCAGACCGTGACCTGTGATGCTGTTCGTCTTGAGGGTGCGCAGCGCCTGACTTTCCTGCCTGATTTGTTTGGCGGCGATTTTATGACGTCCGAGGCATCCGTGTACGCCTATGCCCAGCGTTACTGCCCTGAGTATCTGGGGGGATTCTGGCAGTTTTACCGGCTGCCGGAAGGTGGCGGATATATGGCGCCTGACGTGGAGAGCCTGACCCTGTGCAATCCGGACAACTGGTTTGAGCAGACTGTCAGCGGGGAGGTGGCGGGGATCATCCTCACGGCGCTGGTACTGAATCACCGGAGCTGGCACCACAGTAACCATGACCATGAGGAGCTGTGCCGCCACTTCTGCCGCCGTTATGAGCAGCTTATGGCATTTGCTGATACCCATCCTGAAAGCGCCACGATCTGGCGTGCTCTTGACTGATTCACCACGGGCGGCAATGCCGCCCGACTAATGGAGAAAAACATGATTGGTACAGCAAAAGAGATAGCCATCGAAATGCTGCGTGATGACGATAATGACGGCGAGAAATTTGTATTCGCCAGCTGGAGCCGGAACGATATTCGCGGTCTCTGCATTGACTGGGATCTCAGTGATGAAGAGATCGACGTGGTGATGGAAAGACTGGAGGCAGAGCTGTATCCCTCCGGATGTGTCCCTCTCATCTACAACATTGTTGAGGTGATGGTGGAAGAAAAACGGAAACACCGTAATGTCACCATTCCGGCAGCGGCGCTTGCGGTGGTGATGCAGCTTGCAGGGAAGGAAATGGAGCGTATCGCCGTATGCGCTGAGGATGGCGGCGGATCGGCAGAAGAAACCCTGAAAGAAGAAAACGACGTCATGTTGAGCCTGCGCGCTGCGCTCGATGCCTGACAGAGAAACCGGAGGCGTTGCCTCCGGAAACTGAAAAAAGGAGAACACCATGCAACTGTCACCGGAAACCCGCAGCATCCTGCGCCAGTATAAAGCGCTCATCAACGAGCGACGTCGCGAATCCGGACTCAGCCCCGTAACCACGGCGAAAGTGCTGGATGAGATCTGCGAATCGGCTACCCGCCAGTGTGCCGTTTATCTTTGCGGCCACTTCATTCTCCAGGGCGGTCAGGGGGATGCACAGTAAATAATCCGGGCGGGGCATAGGCGCCGCCTGTTCGCGCGCGAAAACCCTGTCATCCCTTCGGGCTGACAGACGGCAAGGCCAGCGCCTGCGGCGCTGCCCCCTCCCGCCCTGATGTAATCCCGGGGAGATGCACATGAAAGGCATTGTGAGGGCAAATTGTCACTGATACGGTCCTGCGTGGCGTGGCGTGGCGTGGCGTGGCGTGGCGTGGCGTGGCGTGGCGTGGCGTGGCGTGGCGTGGCGTGGCGTGGCGTGGCGTGGCGGCTCTGAAACCCGATCAGCAAATCCTCTGAAAACACCTGAATCCCACTTCTGGCCCCCTTCGGCTCCCGGCCAGCGCTGCTGTCCGGTCGTCGAGCCCCACTCCGCCAGGGCGGCTGCTTAGCACCCGCCAGGCTCCGCCGAACCCCTTCGGGTTTCGGGCTGACGCTAGGGTCTGATGGCGAAGGTCAGGGGCTGCGGCTTCTCCGGCCGTGCCGTCCGGAACGCCTTCACCGCGCCGGCTGATGCCGTCGCTTTAATGTCGCCACGCCGTTCCGACGTGTCGGGTGTGTGCATCCTGTTCATCCGGTGAGGCCATCCCCCATGCGTCCTCACGCGGAGGGCTGGTCGTAGCACCGTCTGGTCGTCATCCGAAGGGTGAAATGCACTCCGCCAAAACTTTTTGCGGGGCGCAAAAACTTTTGTCTCCGCCCTTCTTCTGCCGCCCCGCCGTAGCTACTTGGCCCTTGCCGCGAGAGTACCAGCCTGGGAGATGGACAACCACCACCAGAGGAGAAAAGCAGGATGAACACACAGAACGTCAACGTCAAAACCGCCGGAGAGGAAACCGCCGGAAGATGTGGGGAAGAGCAAAACCCTGTTTCTGTCGCGCGGGAGTGGGTGGCTCAGGCCACTTCGCTGAAGGCGGGGGTCACCGTCACCCTGTCCGACGTGTCCCGATACGGCGACGTGCAGGTGGAGATCCGCACCAACGGAACGCTTAACTGGCGCGCCTGGTCGTTTGAACCGGATTTTCTTTTTGAACTGAAACGCAACCTGCAATACGTGCAGCTTTAACCGGAGGCCGGATGTCCGGCCTTAACCCAGAGAAGGAGGAAAAATGCAGAACCTTAACACCCGTCCGGCGACCCGTAAGGTCGGGCAGAGCACCGAAATCGTGAAGCTGCTGCGCATTCAGGCCAGCGACACCCACTTGGTCGAGTTTGACAACGTGGACACCCGCTTTAACGACTGCAACAACTGGCAGGTGATGGCAGGAGGGAAACGTGTCCTGTTCAGCAACCGCATGTATGAGCGTTTTTCAGATGTGAAATCGGGGATCGTGGCAACGATCAACGTGTGTGAAAACAGCGGCAGCGTAACGGATAAAGCGATGCTGGAAGGGGCAAAAGTCATGATGCAGGTTCTTGATGGCTATCCTTCCTTTGCAGCACTGGCAGCACACCCGAAACGCATTACCGGTTAACCGAGTGCCGTGACCGGATCGCACTCCGGCCACGGCTGACCACAACTATCACTGAGAGGTAAAAATCATGGTCGCCACCAATACTACGGCAAAAAAGCCAGCCAAGACCACCCGTCAGACAAAATCTGCGGAAAAAATCGCGCAGTCTACCGAGCAGAAGCTCGTCCAGCTGCTCGCTGATACGCCCGTGCAAATCTTCCCATACTCCCGCCTGTCACACACGGACTTAAACACGCGCATCATTCCGCATACCGATCGGGAAGTGGAAGAGATGGCAGACAGCATTCAGGCAATGGGCATCCTCCAGAACCTGATCGGTGCAGAACTGCCGGACGGTACGATCGGCATTGTCGGCGGGGAAGGCCGCCGCAGAGGCACAGGCATTCTGGTGATGCGCGGTGTGCTCGATGCAGACACGCCGTTTGTTCCGGTGAAAGTCCTGCCCGTGGAGATGGCTGTGGCGGCCTCGATGATTGAGAACGGTCGACGTAAAAACATGCATCCCGCCGAGCAAATTATCGGTTTTCGGACCCTTCAGCAGGAAGGTAAAACGGCCTCTCAGATCGGCGCACTGATGGGCTACCACCCGCGCCACGTTCAGCGCTGCCTGAAGCTGGCGAATCTTGCCCCCTCCCTGCTGGATGCGCTGGCGCGGGATGAAATCTCCCTTGAACAGTGTGAAGTCCTGACACTTGCTGATACCCATGAGCGTCAGGAGCAGGTCTGGAAAGAGGCTGTTGAAAAGTGGCGCGATCCTGCCGTACAGACTCTGCGCAAAATGGTGACCGACGACAAGATGGCCATCAGTCACCCGATGTTTGAGTATGTGGGCGAGGAAGCCTATACCGCCGCTGGCGGTACGCTGACCGCCGATCTGTTCAGCGACAGGGACAGTACCTTTGCCGATGCGGCGCTGGTGAGATCCCTGCTGGCTGGCAAGCTTACCGTGCTCGCCGCTCGCGTTAAGCAGGAGCAGGGCTGGGGCTGGGCTGAGTTCCGCATGACGGAACTGCGCGCCAGCGGTGAGGACGGTGAACTGTACCGTTTTGCCATGCCGAAAGCTGTCCTGACGGAAAAAGAACAGAAGCGCGTCAGCGAGCTGGAAGAACAAAGGGACGCCACTGAAACCTGCGATGACGAATACGAGCTTCAGCAGCAGATCGATGACATTTACTGCGAGGCAGAGTATCGCGAAGCCACGCCGGAATTTCGCGCCGCCCACGGTATCTGGGTGTCATGGGATGGTAACAATTTTCGGGTTCAGCCCGGTATCCGTAAGCTGACCGACGAAGACCGGGCAGAAGAAGAACAGGCGCGTCAGGAACGTGAAAAGAACGTGATCAGATACACCACGCCAGACATTCCCGCTGACGCCTATCCGGCAACGCTGGTTAAGGCCATGTCAGCCGAACGTACTCTGGCCGTTCAGGCGGAACTGGCGGGTCGTCCTGACGTGTCGGTGGCGCTGCTGACTTGGACGCTGTGTCTTGCGCTATTTGATCGCACACACGGCAAGCGCAGCCAACCGCTGAAAGCCTCCGTGTCCTCGAACCAGTATCACCTTGCATCACTGGCTCCATCCGGTGAAGAAGGGAAGGCGCTGACGGCGCTCAATGCACAGAAAAAAGCGCTTCAGGCAACGCTGCCCGAAAACTGGCATCTCGATTTCACCTGGCTGCTGTCATGGTCAGCAGAGCAGGTGAACACCCTGCTGGGATTCTGTGCAGCGCACGGTATCAACGGTATTCAGGAGCGTATGTACAACCATACGCAGAAAAGCGAACTGGACGGGCTGGAAGCAGCGCTGGACTTTGACCTGCGCAAATGGTGGCAGCCGGATGCCGAGAGCTACTTCGGTAAGCTCACGATTTCCCAGATTGGCAAAGCCTATGAAGAATCCGGACTCAGCGCCCGTGCGGGTGAAGTTGTGAAGCTCAAGCGCCGCGATGCGGCGAAGGCCGCCGAGCAGGATCTGAATGCTCAGGGCTGGCTGCCTGACTGGATGGTGCGCACAGCGCCAGCCGCTGAGGCTGAAGAAGCCACCGAAACCGACGCTCACAACACTGACCACGCTGCTTAATACCGGAGGCCGCCGCCTTCAGGCGGCGGGAACAGACATGACCATGCAATATGACCTGAACCGAATCAACACCCTGACCGCATCCGACCTGGAGTTTATCCGTCAGCAGGGCGAGGACGCGCGCCGCACCCTCAGCGATGCCGTGACCGGCCTCCTGTCGACACCTGAAGGATGGTGCGTCAGCGCCGAGTTCCGCAGCGAGTTCGGCGGCTTCTTCCCTGTCCAGTGCCGCTTCAGCGCGGACGGCAGTGATGACTGGCATCTGTGCGTGTGCAGTCCCGGCGAAGTCTCGCCGTACTGGCTTCTGGTGCTGCTATCCTCCGGCGGTGAAGTGGTGCGTACCCTTTACCAGAGCGACACGCTCCAGCCTGACCGGATAAATCAGCTGATCGCGCAGCTGGCAGGTATGCGCCGTTTTAACTGCACTGCCCGCACCGTGGCGAAGCTGATGAATGTTGAGGTGACAGCATGATCCCGTCCTCACACGCGCTCGTTTCCCTGAAGCCCGCCCGTCAGGCTGCAATACAGGCTATCAGCCATGTTGAGTCTGCCCGCGAACGCGGTGCAAGACTGCCCGCCATGCCGTATGTGCGTACCTTTCTGCGCTTGCTCACGGGCAGCGGACGCCTCAACGCCACGGTGGCCAATAAAATACCTGGCCTGCACTGGGTGCCAAATAACCGTCATTCGAACCTGAAACAGGTCGAGGAGGCGCTTAATACGATGATTGCCACCAGTGGCGAAGCCTGCCCGCTACCGCTCACAATTGACGTGCAGGCCGAACTGTTTCCTGAAGTCATGCACACCCGCACGGGTCGACGGCTGCACAGATCCGGCATTAAGACCACGCGCCAGCTGCGCCGCCAGTCCCGCGAGTACGAACAGCGCTGGAAACTGCGCCAGAATCTGCTGGAGCAGGCGAAAATCGACCTGAATTTTCAGTCCCCGGAAACCGTCTGCACCTGGTACACCCGGTGGAGCGACGAGTTTGACGCGGCAGAGCTTGCCGGACCGTTCTGGCGCTGGCAGTCGCGGTTCACGTCGCTGAAGGAACTTGACTGGCTTCGCATCAGCGGTGAGCCACTGTATGCAGTGATGTACGAAATCCCGTTCATCGTGCGGGAGACACCGGAACCTGTCCGTACTGCTGAGCGCTGGCAGGTACCGAACAAGCTGCGGAATCAGCAGGGGGCAGAATGAGAAATAACCCCTGCAAGACGGAGCTGAAAGTCGCGCGCAGCCAGCGTAACAAGCTCCGTACCATGTCGGCAAAGCTGAAAGAGATGTGCTGCGAGTGGGACGGACTCAGTGGCTGGCTGGAAACCGAAAGCGAGCAGCTGGTTGAGAGTATAGACAGGCATCTTGAGGCGCTCGAAGACCAGATCCGCGAGTGGTCAGAAGGTACGGATAACCGGGAGGGATATTGAGCATTATCAGCCGCAGGTTCGACAAAAAAGAGACAGGAACCGTGTTCCGGCATGCTCAAAGCGGGAAGATCCTGTACCGTCTGAATGCCCGTCTGGAACTTTATGACTGGGAAATGTTGCAGGCGATGATCAGCTTTGTCTATAACGCCGGTGTGACCGCCGGAAGCGAACAGCGAGCTGCTGAGATTCGTGAGACGCTGGGGATTTCAGGAGCTGAATGACGCGGAATAATGATGAGGATTTATACAGTTTTCAGACTGTTATTCCTGGGCAGATGATCGACAACGGGATATAATGGCGATGGCGCTTGAGGCTTTTTGCCTCATGACGTGAAGGTGGTTTGTTACCGTGTTGTGTGGCAGAAAGCAGAAAGCCCCGTAGTTAATTTTCATTAACCCACGAGGCCACCTGTATGCCTAGACAACATCAGGATAGCCTCTTAGATGCCGCAAGGCAAGGAGAAGAAGGCCATGAAACTGCCACGAAACACTCTGCTCTGGTGCGTATTAATAGTGTGTCTCACACTGCTGATATTCACTTACCTGACACGGAAATCGCTCTGCGAAATCCGATACAGGGACACGGACAGGGAGGTGGCAGCTTTTATGGCTTACGAATCCGCTAAGTAGCTAACCCCGGCGGGGGGAACCCCCCGCCACTAAGGGGCTGAGGCTGTCTGGACATGCCTGAAGCGCCTTTATGAAGGGGTTACCGGTTTACCGGTAGCCCCTTTTTCCTTCCTGACGCGACCGCACGCCTGAACTTCCGGGAAGGGCTGTTCCCCTGCGGGGAACGGGGGAAGGGGGACGCGCCTTCGGCGCTGCCCCTCTGCTCCCTCCGCCTTGCCCACATTCCTGCCTTTCCTGCCTGATTTTGCTGAAGTCAGAGCGCCATGAGTTACCTGCCTGTATCTGGCTTCGGCCTGGTTTTCCCTGTGTTCTTCATCCCGGGCGTCATATCCGGCGTCCTGCCGGTTAACTTTTTCAGCTGCAGCTCCGTGGCCATAACCCAAAAAACGGGCAGGGCGATGGCCCCCTTCGGCTCCCGGCCAGCGATGCTGTCCGGTCGTCGAGCCCCACTCCGCCAGGGCGGCCGCTGCGCACCCGCCAGGCTCCGCCGAACCCCTCCGGGTTTCGGGCCATACGGCTAGGGTCTGATGGCGAAGGTCAAGGGCTGCGGCTTCTCCGGCCGTGCCGTCCGGAACGCCTTCACCGCGCCGGCTGACGCCGTCGCTTTAATGGCGCCACGCCGTTCCGACGTGTCGGGTGTGTGCATCCTGTTCCCCCGGTGAAGCCATCCCCCGTGTGTCCTCACGCGGAGGGCTGCTTGTAGCACCGTCGGGTCGTCATCCAAGGGGTGAAATGCACTCCGCCAAAACTTTTTGCGTGCCGCAAAAACTTTTGTCTCCGCCCCTTTCCTTCCGCCCTTCGCCGTTGCTCCTTTTGCCCTTTGCCGCGAGAGAACTCACCAGGGAGATGGACAACCATCACCACAGGAGAAAACCAGGATGCACACACGAAACGTCAACGTCAAAACCGCCGCTCAAGAATCTTCCAGGAAGATGGGGGGGAAAACCGTGTCGTACACGATCCTCGTCGCTGAGACGAAAAAAAACTCTGAGGAGGAATCGGACGTTCTGGAGTTCAGCAGCCTTGCAGAGCTGAAGAAACTGCGCAGACGCTGCCCCGAAACAATGCGCTGCACCTATTTCTACGCCCTCAGCAGCGGCGTCGATAAACAGTTCCGCCATATCCATGTGGCTGAAGCTGACCACTTCAAACAGTTTGTGCGCCTGATCGAGCGCGAAGGCATCGACATTTAAATCCGGTTCATCCCGTGCGGCAGCCGCCGCACTGAACCTCATCAGACAGGAGCCAGAAACATGAGCGTTAACACCCCGACCGCAAAGGCCTGTTCCGGAAATGGGCATATGTCAGCCCCGGAGCCTAAAACAGCCTCTCTAATTGCGATTTATGGCAATGAGGCGAGCTATTCATGGAACGTTCTGGAGGATCTGAAAGCTGCAGGTGCTTCTTATACCCGCAGAAACATTATCGCCGATATGTTCCGCCGTCTGGGCGTTCAGTAACCCGGACTTACCTTTGACCCGATGCGGTGCTGTATAGCAGCTACCGCTCGGAACTAAATCAAACAGGAGCCTGAAAGATGAACGTTAACCCCCCGACCGTTGCACCAATGGCCTTTTTCGTTCCGTCTCATAACGCCGTTTATGACCGCGCAACACAACAGGACGGGCAGTGGGTGACTCAACGTGAAGCTAAAACGCTGGAATCCCTTCGCCGTCTCTATCCGGATGCGGAGCTGATCCCCGCGACTCTGGTACAGGAAAAGCAGAATGACGGCTATCGCCGTCCCTGGGTGGAAATCACCGAGGCCCGCTATATCGACCAGCTGGAAACGTTGCCGCCAGTGGACTGGTGCAGGGGGTATGGCGGGGAGTCGTTCAAGTCGATGGAGTTTACGGGCGGGGACGTGACCGCGATTTTTGTCCGGTATGGCGCGCGTTTCTTTGAGTGCCATGACCTGCACACCCGCCATCACCGGGAGCTGATTGGCGACGTGATCACCCGTTTCTGTCTCGATACGCCGCTGAATTCCGCGCATTAAAAAAGCAGGGTTGCCCCTGCTTTCTCAACGCCGGGTAGCCGCAGCAACGGTGAACCGGCAATCACAACCAAAGTAAGGAGATTGATCGTGAAATTAGACCCGCAAACTGTCGCACAGGCGAAGGCATTTGTAAATGCCCTCCGCGCCGGAAAACGCGCACGCGTCCCCGCGCTGCGCTTCTCACAGTGGCAGCAGTTTCTGTCCGTGATAAATGCCGAAACGGGCTACGCCGCCGAGGCTGACTGTGGTCTGGCTGTCAGCGTCTATCCGGCGCTTGGACTGGCTTAACAGGAGGCGGCCGCCTGCGGGCGGCCGGTAAGGAGAAACCATGTCACAACTGAGTTTTGAATCCCTGTTCCTGCCAGACCAGGCTGATCCGAAGCCGCGGGCTTCCGCTCCTGTCCGGGTGCAGTCCCCAGCTGAGGCGCGTAAGCAGTTCGCCAGTGTGTTCCGTCAAACCGCGAAATATATGCGCCGTTCCGAAGTGTTCCGCGACTTTATCACCCTCGCCGCCAGTGGGCTTGATATAGCGAGCATACGCTCGCCAGAAAGCATCGAAAACAGCCGACGAATCTGCGGGCGGTATCAGCCGGACGATTTAGACGCCATGAGACAGCTGTTCTGCCTGTTGGTGGAGGGGCTGGCGGGTGAAATGCATGATTTTCTGGGCGCACTTTATATGGAGCATGAGCTGGGCGCGGACGAAATGGGGCAGTATTTCTCTCCGTCCTCCATCTCCCGCCTGATGGCCGGACTACTCATGCCCGGCGCTCAGGAGACGATAAAGCGTGAGGGTTGGATGACGCTAGATGAGCCTACCTGTGGTAGCGGCGGGATGGTTATTGCCTTTGCATACTGGATGGCTGAGGCGGGATATAACCCCTCAGAACAGCTGTATGCCACCTGCACAGATATCGATCCGATGGTGGCTGATATGGCCTTTATCCAGCTGGCTCTGCTGGGTATCCCTGCGAAAGTCGTGACCGGTAATACGCTGACTCTGAAAGCAAATCGCGTGCGTTATACCCCCGTTTATTACTTCAATGACTGGCAGGGACGTCTGGAGTTTCGCAGTCGTTTCGAAGCTATGAAAAACTTTCTGGCCACAGTGGCCGCCTGACTGACAGAGCGGCAGGGCAGACCTGCCGCAGGGAGAGAAAATGATGAGCAACACACTGAACGCTGTTCCGGCCACCGTGCTGGAGACGATGGCAGAACGCCTGCAAGGCCAGGCTGAACCGATAAAAATCCGCAGCAACGATGATCACGCCGCGCTGGCTGCAGATGTGCTCTGGAAATTTGCCCGTAAAACCGGGCTGAACAGGGAAAGCGAAAGCGTGCAAACTGTCATCACGGATTTTCTGGCAAATCTGCTGCACCTCTGCGAACAGTGCGAGCCGGACGGGGCTGGCATTGAGGGATTTAATGTCCTGCTGAATATGGCCATGATGCACTATGAGCAGGAAAACGGAGGTGACAGCGAAGAACCGATCTGATCGGAAATCCTGGCCCCGGTGCATATCATCGGGGCAACCGCAAAAAACTCTACCCCTTCGGGGTAAACGGGGAGGGCGAAAGCGCCTCCGGCGCTCCTGCCGTTCCCCGTTGCTGTGCTTCACTCCTTCCCTGCGATCATAACCGGCATCCTGCTGGTTAACTTTCTCAGCTGCAGCTCCGTGGCCATAACCCGAAAACAGGGCAGGGCGATGGCCCCCTTCGGCTCCCGGCCAGCGCTGCTGTCCGGTCGTCGAGCCCCACTCCGCCAGGGCGGCTGCTGCGCACCCGCCGGGCTCCGCCGAACCCCTCCGGGTTTCGGGCTGACGCTAGGGTCTGATGGCGAAGGTCAAAGGCTGCGGCTTCTTCGGCCGTGCCGTCCGGAACGCCTTCACCGCGCCGGCTGATGCCGTCGCTTTAATGGCGCCACGCCGTTCCGACGTGTCGGGTGTGTGCATCCTGTTCCCCCGGTGAAGCCATCCCCCGTGTGTCCTCACGCGGAGGGCTGCTTGTAGGACCGTCGGGTCGTCATCCAAGGGGTGAAATGCACTCCGCCAAAACTTTTTGCGTACCGCAAAAACTTTCGTCTCCGCCCCTTTCCTTCCGCCCTTCGCCGTTGCTCCTTTGCCCTTTGCCGCGAGAGAACTCACCAGGGAGATGGACAACCATCACCACAGGAGAAAACCAGGATGCACACACAAAACGTCAACGTCAAAACCGCCGCTCCCGAATCTTCCAGGAAGATAGGGGGAAAAACACAAACTGAGTCCAGTGGCTTTGTTATGGAAACCATCGGGCAGAGTGAAACAGTCTCAGCGCTTACTTTTGAACAATTCTGGGATCTGTATTCATGGGTCGTCAGCGAATCACAAGCTGATGTGAAGCCTGTTAATTTTGTCGCACCGGCTGACAGTGTCGAACTGATTTATATCGATCCGGAAGTCCCGGATTACTTCTCAGTATGGCTACTGGATGGTTACCCGGTTGCCGCAGCTGCATTGCTGGAAAATTTCTCACGCGTATTACCTTCTTTCGTAAAGATCTTCGCTGGAGACAAATCATGATGCAAACAACGGTGACACATAAAACAACGCTCCTGCGCACTGATGGCTTTGTACGCAATATTCACTCACGTAATCCGTTCGACGTGATTCGTGCTGAAGTGGTTCTGGCTCGTATGGAAAAGCGGGCTGGAAAAACATGCGGCGCGTACTACGAAATCTATGATGTCACTTTGCTAGGAATGGCGCTGGACTACCTGGCTAAATTACCTCTTAAAGACCGCCCGGTATTCATGGGAGCAGCGTCGATGCGCGGCTTATTTCTGACGTGGGCTGAGGAAGAACGTGCGAAGGAGGCATACGACGATTTAATGACCGAGATGGCCATTGAGGCGGGTGAGATTTAGCCCCTGATACAGTATTCGGTCCAGCCCTGGTGGCATTCATCAGGGCAACCGCACAAACCTCTTTCCCCTGCGGGGAAACGGGGAGGGCGAAAGCGCCTCCGGCGCTCCTGCCTTTCCCCGTTGCAGTGCTTCCCTTCTCACCTGCGATCAGAACCGGCGTCCTGCTGGTTATCTTTCTCAGCTGCAGCTCCGTCATGGCCATAACACGGAAAAAGGGCAGGGCTATGGCCCCCTTCGGCTCCCGGCCAGCGCTGCTGTCCGGTCGTCGAGCCCCACTCCGCCAGGGCGGCCGCTGCGCACCCGCCAGGCTCCGCCGAACCCCTCCGGGTTTCGGGCCATACGGCTAGGGTCTGATGGCGAAGGTCAAGGGCTGCGGCTTCTCCGGCCGTGCCGTCCGGAACGCCTTCACCGCGCCGGCTGATGCCGTCGCTTTAATGGCGCCACGCCGTTCCGACGTGTCGGGTGTGTGCATCCTGTTCCCCCGGTGAAGCCATCCCCCGTGTGTCCTCACGCGGAGGGCTGCTTGTAGCACCGTCGGGTCGTCATCCAAGGGGTGAAATGCACTCCGCCAAAACTTTTTGCGTGCCGCAAAAACTTTTGTCTCCGCCCCTTTCCTTCCGCCCTTCGCCGTTGCTCCTTTTGCCCTTTGCCGCGAGAGAACTCACCAGGGAGATGGACAACCATCACCACAGGAGAAAACCAGGATGCACACACGAAACGTCAACGTCAAAACCGCCGCTCAAGAATCTACCGGAAGATGTGATTCAAACCTCACCACGTCCCAGTTCACGGATCTGTTTTGCTGGGTCCTGGCAGCATCGGAAGGGGAGCCACAACCGGCAATTTTTACGCCGCCAGAGAATGCCACTGAGCTGACGTTAATAAATGACGAATGCCCGGATTATATCTCTGTCTGGGTTGTAGATGGTCGCCCGGTGGCAGCTGCAATGCCGCTGGATAATTTTCACCGTGTTATTTCTTCATCTCTTACTAAATAATCAGGAGTAAATAAAAATGGTCAGTTTAGCAAGCCGTTATCGTATGCCTACCTCGATCCGTAAAGACCGTCCGCTAACAAATGATGAATTACAGCTCATCGTTCCGAGCGCGTTCTCATCGGATAAACACGATTCACGCTCTGAACGTTATACGTATATCCCGACCATTAACATTCTTGATCGCTTACGTGATGAAGGTTTTCAGCCATATTATGCAACTCAGTCACGTACACGTGACCAGGATAAACGCGACTTTACAAAGCATATGCTTCGCCTGCGCCGTCATGACCAGATTAACGGAAAAGAAGTACCGGAAATTATTCTGCTGAATAGCCATGATGGTTCAAGCAGCTATAAAATGATCCCCGGTATGTTCCGTCAGGTTTGCAGTAATGGTCTGGTTGCATGGAAGGATTTTGGTGAAATCCGCGTACCCCATAAAGGGGATATTGTCGGGCAGGTTATTGAAGGCGCTTACACGGTGCTGAAAACATTTGACGCGGTTGATGAAAATATTGACCTCATGAAAAGCATTCAGCTCACTTTGCCTGAGCAGCGCCTTTTTGGTAAGACCGCCCTGGAACTTAAGTACGATGGAAAACCAGCGCCGATTACCCCGGAGCAAATTATTAACCCCCGCCGGGTACTCGACAGAGGCCAGGATTTATGGACCACGTTTAACGTGGTTCAGGAAAATGTGATCCGTGGTGGGATTCGTGGCAGAACGCAAAAAGGGAAGATGACCAGAACGCGGGAAGTCACCGGAATTGATGGTGATATCAAATTAAATCAGGTGCTCTGGAAAATGGCGGAGGAGTTTGCAAAACTGAAGGCCTGAAAATTAAGCCGCTCAACAGAGCGGCTTTTTACTGCACGCTATGTGACGATGCTGTTTCTGCAATTTTAATATCATGCTCCTTTCCCGCAGCTGGCGCGAGACGTTCTGAAAGTAACTTTTTTCTGGCCAGTAATACACGATATATATTTTTGATATCCTGTGCATAGGCCTTGCGCTGTACAATGAGCTTTTTGCTCGGTCCAGTATTATACATCCCCACGCTGTCCCAGTTTTTCCCGTATGACCGAAAGTTGTGCGCCAGTACCCATGCTCCCGTATAAACGCAGATACATGGATCATTTAACAGGCGCTCACGGGTAATATTGAAGTTTTTAAGTTTACCGTAATGGGAACTGTTCACCTGCATACCGCAGACATCTTCCGTTCCATTCCTGTTTGATCCATTTATCGCATCCGGTACCAGATGGCTCTCTTTAATCGAAATTGACATAAGCAGCAGCGGATCAATTTGGTAATCTTTCCCGGCCTGATCAAAGCACATCTGCGGAGCTGCGCCAGCAGATAGTGAAAGAGTCAGCAAAGCAGCAGGCAGTGACGATATTTTCATGGTTTGGCCTTTTAGCGAAATAAACGGGCTTTGGAGAGGCGCTTTAAAAAATACCCCGGCGGATCGTCGTAATCAAGTAAATTCACTACAAACGCGCGTGAGCGCTCTCCTGATGGGATTTAACACCTGTCCGAAATAAACATGTCAGAGCAGTAGGCGGTATTAACATGCCGCTCTTTACTAACCCTTTAAAACATCACACCCCACGCAAGACTTCGTCTTGCAGATTTTTCTTTTAATTTCAGTTGGATGCCCGTAAGAATTTTGCGCATTGTTGGATTAAGAACGTTAAATGTCGCACATACCGACACTACACTATCGTATAATCCTGATACCTGTTAGTGTCGGTATGTCACACATGTATCGTACAATTGTAGATATGCTTTAATTCCATTGAATTATATATCGCACAGTGTCACACTGTCGCACATCCTGGTGCTGGATTGTACTACTGTATAGAGCGTAAATTCACAGCAGTATCAATCCATTGCACCTTTGCGCAGCAATCTGATAATCCACCAACAGGCTATATGTAGTGTCGGTTCCGACACTAACTTAAAACAGGTAAGAAATATGGGAAGAGTCGGCATCTACCTTAAAGATAAAATTGAACGCGAAGTTCGTGATATCGTTCAACAAGACCTGCAAAACGGCGCTAATGCTGGAGAAGCAAACATATCAGCTACCTGCAACGAATTAATCAGGCTTGGACTTCTTGTTTATAAGCGCGATGGCGAGGATGGCAACCAGTTTGATATTGAAGGATATCGCAGAGACCTCATAAGAAAAGCAGCCGGCTCACGTGAAGGCACAGTTCTCATTGCAACACTAGTCGCTGAAATGTATTTAAAAATGACAGGAAAAGACGGCGAGAGCAGCCTGGAAGATACGCTCGATATGATTATTAGCGGCATAAATACAGCCGAGAACGAAGCGGAAGCAAGGCACTTCATCAACGAAAAGGAATAAATCTGCGAGCCGGACACTCCGGCTCGCATCGATCACTGAGACGATTTTTCATCCCAGAGGAGGTCACCTTTTTCCACCTCTCTTATTTTTTCCTTCAGGAAAACTTCAAACTCCATACAGAGAACTTTAAGTGCCTGAGCATCCTCGTTCTGGTCAAGCAACCTTTCTGTAAAATAACCCAGCGTATTCATCAGGCGGGTGAGCATTTCGTCATTCAGACTACGGTTATGCACCTTCGCCATTGCCCTGATTTCATCAGCAAGATTCTCGGGAATACGCATGCTATATCCGGTTGTTTTCCCCGGAAGCAAAATCCGCTCACCCTCACGCCACATCCACAATTGTTCCTGCTTGAGTGGGGTTTTAACTTCAGCCACAACTTCAGCGGATTCACTATCAAGTAATTTTCCAAGCCACCCCTCGAATCTTACCGCTAGCGCTATGAGCCGCTCACCCTCCGCAGTTTTAATGACTGGCTTACCCGGCTGATAATTTAGCGACAATAAAAGCCTGGCAATAATTTCCTCATTCACACTCCTGTTGCCAGCTCTGGCACATATTCTCAGCTCCATAAGCAAATTATCCGGAGCACGCAATCGCCACTCCACCGCTTCACCTGGCTGGAACTTACGCGGACGGCCGCGACCATCCCACATTTTATCTTTAACTTTCATAGCTATAGATCCCGGAGGCCATTTCCGAACTTACTGGTCAACAAAGCCTACTCACTTACATATTCGGATAAATCTGAATTATTCCAAAAAGTGTGACATGCGTCACAGTTTTTTTTTTTTAGGGTCATGGGAAAATTGCGCCCGCGTAAACAAGCACTTACGCGATTCACTTTTGTTTACTTCGGAGAAAACAAACATGTTAACCAAAGGCAGTGCCCTTAACGTCGGTAAGGGATGGGCGGTAGCGTCTTTATTCCGCAAAGCACGCGAAAATCGCAAAGCTAAATTTTACTTAAAGTCAGCAGGCGCTTTTTTAATTGCGCTTATGGTCACTCACCCGGCATTCGCATCTGGTACTGACCTTCTTTCCTCACAAAACACCACGGTTAATTCAACCTTCGGTTCTGGCTCTTCACTGGTTAAATGGTTCTACATCGCCGAAATCATCATGGGCCTGTTTATTTACATTAAGGCCCGCTCACCACTGGTGTTCGTCGGTATCGTTATGGCAATCATCTTTACCCGTGTCGCCTTCGGCATCGCGAGCTAAATGATGAATGGGGAAGGAGATAAATATAACTTCCCGGAAACAATGAACCAGCAGGACCGTTATTTAGGCTTACCGATTGACGAGTTAATTGTTACCGCACCCCTATTGATTTTGGGGGTGCTTAACAACTTGTCACTTGAACTTGGTGTAATCGCGGGAATCCTCTGGTTTATCGTCAGATATCTGAAAAAAGGGCAGGGGTCATACTGGTTGCTTAATTTCTGTTACTGGCACCTGCCATCACTTTTATTCAAAGTAACCTTTCGCCAGATACCTGATTCAAGTTTCCGGCACTGGAGGGCATAGTTTTTCATGAAACTGAATATTAAAGGAGAGCGCGATAAACAACTCCGCTATGCGTTTATTGGTCTTTCAGCTTTAACTTTACTCATGGGCGCAGGGAATGTACTGACAGGGTCACTGGCATGGTATTTCGCCACAACCCAGAAAACCATCACCACGCCGTTAACGTTTAACCGCCCATTTGCATCAGATTCTAAAAGTGTCGATGCGACCGGTCTGACACAGTTCGCCGCTTCCTTTATTTACTGGCGACTCAACGTTACCCCGGAAAACATCGAACATAACCAGAAAATGATTCTTGGATTTGTCCCCTCCGCCGAACGGGACGTACTCAAGAAAGCCCTGGACATAGAAACTGAGCGCATCCAGAAAGCGGGCATCACCACCCAGTTCGACACGAAAGAAATTCGCGTCATGGATGATGGCTCCGTGCAGTACAGCGGGGTACTGAAATCCTCCACCACAAACGGCGCAATCATCACGCCACTGAAAGACCAGGAAAAAACCTACCGACTGAAACTGAGTTATGACAACGGTGTGATTAACCTCCACAGCTTTGAAGAACTCAAGCCGGTATCTTCCACTAACTGACAGGACTGCCCATGAAATTTCGCATTTCACCGGCAGCTGCTGCTGTGTTTTTGGCAGCGGGATTATTTACCAGCGGCCTCCGGGCCGCTTCCGCACCCGCAGCCATTCCGTTTGAGAACGACGCCGCCTTTAACGTCACCCTCAGCAACACCAACCCGAGCAAGGTTGTTGTAGACGGAGAACTCATTACCAGCATCAGCGGACCAACCGGTGCGTATGACCAGAGCCAGACCGAGGACGGAGCGCTTATCCTGTCTCCGCTTGTCGGTCAGAACTTCACCCTGTTTATCCAGACTGACCACGGTTCATCGCTGAGCCTGAACGTCAGGCCGCAGCCGGGTAACGGCAAAACACTGCGCTTCACCCCGATGTCACCACCACTTCGCAAGAACGACGATGCGAAGGCATGGGAAGAAGGGCAGACCTATGAAAAAACGCTGGTTGCGCTATCCCGCGCCGTAGTCAATGGTCAGGTGCCGGACGACTACCGGGAATACCCGGTCAGCCGCATGCCGGCTTACACACCCGCCAGTGATGTACGCCTGACGCCTGAACGCCAGTTTGTGGGCAACCACCTGCGGGTTGTTCGCTTCCGGATGAGCAACCCGGGCAGCATCACCCGCAGCCTCCGCGAGCGCGATTTCTGGCGCAAGGGCGTTCGGGCCGTAATGCTGTCGCAGAATCAGCTCTACGCTGGCGGCGAAGGCTATGCCTGGATTGTGTTTTCAGATGACGGAGACGCCCGCCCATGACCATAAGCCTGAATGAAAACCTGAAAACCCGCCGCAAGCAGCTGGCCATCCTGGCCGCCGTCATCATTGGCGGCGCAGCTGCAGCAGGCGGCGTAATGTGGTACGGGCAATACCAGCAAAAACAAAAGCAACCCGCACCGGTTGCAACACCAAACCTGACCGGCGTTGTGACCGCGACGTTTAACGAACAGGTCAACGATGCCGCGCTGACACAGCAGCAGGCAAAAACCTCCGCTCTTGAGCAAAACCTTGCCACGCTTGCTCAGCAGTTCGCGCAGAACAAGCTCACCACCGAGCAAAAGCTGGCTGAAAAGGATGCTGAAATTCAGCGCCTGAATGACCAGCTTACGAAAGCCCCCGGCAGCAACCAGACCACTGGCCAGCAGACACCACCTGCTGGCCAGAACGGAACACCACTCCCCGGTCCCGTTGCTGCCGGTCAGGCCCGACCACCCGAATACAATGTGACCCCCGCAGGTGCACCGGCCGCCACTGGTGTGAATATGGGGCAGGGCGCAGCGTTCTACCCGGGCGGCTCTGGCCAGAGAATGACAGGTGGCCTGTCGACAACAAAGTTCAGCTACGACAGCCTGAAGAAAAAACCAACCAAACTCCCCTGGATTCCTTCTGGCTCATTTTCTGATGCCGTCCTGATTGAGGGGGCCGACGCGAACGCCAGCGTCACCGGGCAGCAGAATACCAGCCCTGTTACTATCCGCCTGCAGGGCAACATTCAGATGCCCAACAACAAAGAGTTCAATGCTGACGGTTGCTTTATTGTGGGTGAGATGTGGGGCGATATCTCCAGCGAACGCGGAAACGTCCGCACCCAGTCCATCAGCTGCATCCTGAAAAACGGCAAGCACGTGGACATGGAGTTTCAGGGGCATGTCAGCTTCCAGGGTAAAGGCGGCATTCGCGGCAAGCCCGTTATGCGAAACGGCATGATTGTCGGCTACGCCGGTGCAGCAGGCCTCCTGTCAGGCTTTGGCGAAGGTATCAAATCTGCCGCTACGCCATCAGTAGGTATCGGTGCCACTGCTGATGTTGGTGCAGCTGATGTGTTTAAGCAGGGCTTTGGCGGCGGGGCTAATAAGGCCGCTGAAACGCTGAGCCAGTACTGGATTAAGCGCGCTGAGCAGTACCACCCGGTAATTGATATCGGCGCCGGAAATCAGGTGACCGTTGTATTCCAGAAGGGTTTCCGCCTTGAAACCATCGAGGACGCCGAGGACGCGAAAGCGAAAGAGGAACTGCAGAAAGCCGGCAACGCCGCGCAGAATGCCGTAACTCCGCAACCGGCGAGCCAAACCACCGCATCCAGTACCACCTCAGTCGGCAATATCAACCCGGATGACGTTCTCCGTCAGGCCAGTCAGCTGCGCCTCGGTGACACCATCAACTAAGGGAGCCGCATATGTCGTTTAAAACTGAGCTGGATGTTATCGAAGAAGACCTGAAGAAATGGCGTGCCGGGAAAAGGCTACATAAGTACCGGATATTTTGGTGCGCAGCAGCCATCCCGGGCAGCATGTTTCTCTACGGTGTTTTTTATCAACAGCCTGGATTTATCATTATGGGCGTGGTCCTCGGTTTCCTCTTGTTCCTGGCAGCGTCAGGCAAAATGGACGCTCCCGATAGCTGGGAAGGCCGAATCAATCAGGCATTGCAGTCGGTTAGCCCGAGAGATAAAGACGCGTTCGAAAAACTGTGCCGCACAGTGAATGAGAAGAGGGCTATAGAGCCTGATGACATTGCTGCATGGCTCAAAGACGAAAAAGAAGCGCGTGCGCTTTTCGAGCGTCAGCGAGATGAGAAGCAACGCTACAGCTTCACTAAATGGCTGGAAAAACGGGAGTCTGACCTGAAGGCCGAATGTAATGAAGAGGGCAAATGAAAACAACAGCGCAGGGGGGCGGGTCAGACTGCAAAGCAAAGGATGTGAACCGTCGAGTAAGGATAACAGTTAACTGGCTCTATTCGATCCTTTGGTGGCTCGGGTGGATAGCGGCAATTTGGCTAAATATAAAAGGGTTAGAGGAGGTGTATGACTACCGTCGTTTGGGAGCACAGCTGATAGCCATCATCCTTATTTTATTACCCTGGCCAGGTAGCTCCGCCGTCCCCCTGACGGGATTGAACGACGACAACAAAAAGGAGCGCAAATGAAACGCATTGCCTCAGCTTTGTTGATGGTGCTCTCCCTCACAACACCTGATGCGGTGAAAGCTGCCGCGACAGTGGTGGTTCTTAACCAGATGGCAGCGCAAAAGCAAATTGCCCGCGCAGCCCGGTTTGAAGCTCTGGAAAGCGAAGCACTGGCCCTTCCTGATGCCTGGAAAGCGTATCAGCAGGTGTCTGACTCAGTCCCTGGGGATGCACCTACCGAACTGCAAAATCGCTACCGCAGCCTCGCTGTCTCACTGGCAATTAAGGCCGCAATGACCTGTTCTCCAGAAGCCCTCAAGCTCCTTGAGCGTAACGATGTGATTGAGTTTCGTGTACTCCGTTCATCGTTAGTCTCAGCCTGCAGAACCGCTAAATAAGGAGGTTGGAATGCGTGATGAAGAGCGTAATAACAGTCTGCTCAGGAGCATGCGGATGCATATTGCTGAATGGGAGGCTCGGCGACCTACTTCTGCAAGAAGTACGTTCATCTTCGTTTGGCTTGCCATGTTCCTCGGTGCAGCAGCATTGGTACTCGCGTACTACCTGACTCTATGGGCACTGGGTTTCCTGGTTGTCTGGTTTTTTCTGAGTCAATGGATATGCAGGCGAATTGTCCCCCGCTACAACGAAAGCTGGGCGGAGGTATTCGACAGGAAGCTTACTGCTTATGAACCCCTAAACCTTTCCGCCTGGGAACAACTGAAACACCAGGCTGAAACAGAAGGGCTGACAGCCAGCATTGTCAGACGCTGGTACCAGGAAGAAGCGAGGTCCGTCTGGCCAGAAAAGAAACCTGACCTGAAGTTCCTCAGGAAGAAAATCTGCGCTGACAGCAAAAAGGACGAAGTGAATGAATCGTAAAACAGCACTCACACTCTCTCTGGTCGTATTGCTCAGTACACCTCAGCTTGCTACCGCCGGGATGTCTTTATTTGGGTCCGTGACCGGACGCGGTGAAGAAAGCTTCCTGATGGCTAAGAAAAAGGCCCTCGCTGATAAAGACCCCTGGCATGCCTGGCTGGAATTGTCTGCCAGTGACCCAGGCGATATCTCCAGCGATATTCGTGAACAATACAGCGAACTGGCAGCTTCACTGGTTCTGAGTGCAGCCCGGAAAAATAATCCGGATGCACTGGTCCTGGTGTTCAGCCGGGATGACGCGCCGGGGTTTGTTGGCAGCCGACCCGAGCTCTATGAGCCACTCCTGATGCTCGCAGAAATGGCAGCAGGAAACCGGAAGGACAAAGAGCTGTTAATGACAGCCGGGGACATACTGCAAAAAGGACAGTGGACAATCAAAGACAGCCAGCGCGCAGCGGGTTACTACTCACGGGCCTGGCTGGCAGGAGAGAACAGCGCACCTGCAAAGATTTACTCCATCTACCAGGAGCTGCAGGACCCTGGCAGCGCTTATCTCTGGCAACTTCGCTGCATCGGCAACTGCCGTATCTGGCAGGATGAAAGCCACTCTCCGGTGACCCAACTCCTGAACCCCCGCCAGATTCAGTGGATTCAGAAACAGGCACGGGATAAGACCGTCATAACCGTTAACGGGCTGGCAGCCCTTAAGGAGCTGCAATGAACATAATGTCCAGAAGCCTTATGGCAGCAGGCCTGACCGCAGGGCTACTGCTCAGCACCTTAAGTGCGCATGCCGGTAAAAGCCCGGGTTCTGGCTCAAGGTCTTTCAGCTCGTCCTCAACCAAAGGCTCTGCTGTACGAAGTTCCCCGCGAACGTCGACGTCAGGACCGGTCACGTATAAAAGCGCTGTACCCGTGACGCCGGTCAACCGCTTCAACTCGCGGACACCTGAAAAAACCGGCAGCTACCGTTCTGTTTTGTCTCAATCGCAAACCCTTCCTTCAGAAAAGCTGCAGACAGTTATTCGGGAGAAAGAACGAAGCGGACCGGGCTGGATGGGAACCGCGCTGCTGGTCTGGTTATTGAGTCAGCACGACCTTTCCTCCTCTGATAAGGAGTGGGTAAATCAACAAATTGCGCAGGCGAAAAAAGAGAACCAGCAGATTCCGCCACCGCCTCCAGAACTGTCAGATGTGGCATTCAACTGGAGCTATCCATCTGCGTTTAAACCAGGGGAAAAAGCGCTGATCGCCGTTAGTGCAACACAGGGCATTGCCGGTAAATCAGTCCCTGTTACCTGTGTAATGAAAGGCTCTTACGGCGTTAAGGACGGTGAAATCACCCGGATGGAATGGACGCCCGATAAGGCCATGACAGCCGTGATGCGCTGTGAGGCCGGCGGGTTGAGTGACTTACGTATCTTTAGCGCAGGAGATATGAAATGACAGCGACTGCCAGAAAATTTTCACTGTGATTCAGAGCAACTGCAAATAATCGAAACTGAGTATTACCCCTCCCTGAATACCCCTTAAATTAAAACCGGAGTTACCCCATGAAAAATCTACTGGGTGCTGCACTGCTGTGCAGCGCACTGACCGGCTGCGCCGGTCTCAATTCTGATTTCGACTGCAACAAGACCGCGACCGACCAGTGCCTGACTACCGGTGAGGCCAACAAGCTGGCCGCTCAGGGTAAAAGTCTGGATGACCTGACGGCAGAGAAAACCGCAAAAAAGCCTGCGGGTGAAACCCTGCCGGCACTGCGCAATTCAGCACCGGTCGTGAATCCCTTCCGTCCTGTCTCCGCCGCAGCAACCGGAACCACTGCCGCTAAGCCTGCTGCACCGAGCCCTCTGACCACTGCGCCGGCGAAATCGTCTGGCTCGCTGGTCACGCCGCTGACCACGCCAAGTCATGCGACCCCTGTGCCGGTTAACACTGCGGGCCGCGTTCCGGTTCAGCGTATTCCTGACGCCACGCAGCGCCTGTGGATTGCACCCTGGGTGGACACGGACGACAACTTTCATCAGCCGGCTGTGGTCGAGTTCGTGAAAAACAAATCCCACTGGGATGAGAGCTACCGCGTCATCGGGGAGGGCGGGGAATGAGCAGCCACCACGTTTCCGGCAAGAACGGCGTCGATCATCTGGTGAAATCATTCATCCATACACGTAAAGGAACGGCGCAAATCACCGCCACACAGTCAATCGATACCGACGATGAAACGCTGGACGTTCTGAGCGTGAGCTGTGACTGGCAGATTAAGACCGCCGGTGATGCACCGCACACCGGCCAGATGAACGAAGAGAAGCTGCGTCGCCTGGAGTTGATCCGGGCCGCTGCGGAGGGCCGAAAATGAGTTTTGTCGACAGCCTGATGGATATGCTGAAAAACGGGAAAGAGGAAGACGGGGCAGCAACGGCCCGCAACAACCTTTCCCAGACCTGGGACTACCCGTCCCTGGTCGCTGCGCTGCCGTACCGGTATTACGACGACAAGAATGAAATTTTCGTCAACGCCGGCTCTGCGGGCTTCATTATGGAGGCCGCCCCGCTTCCTGGTGCGAACGAGCAGGTGATGGCCGCGCTCGATGACATGCTGCGTAAGAAGCTTCCCCGCCAGACCCCTGTGACCGTCATTATGCTGGCCAGCAAGTGTGTCGGGGAACGTATCGATCGCGGCGTGAGTAACGACATGTGGAAAGGGGGGATGGCCAAACACCTCAATAAAATTACCCGTGCGTTCTGGCAGCGCTCCGCGCTGCACGGCCTGGCCAACGAACGGGAATACCCGCTCTACCTGCGTAACTACCGTATCTTTCTTGTTTATGGTCAGCCCATTAAGCGCGCTTCCCAGATGCAGCGGGTGATGGATGACCTGATTCAGATACGCAACACCATCCGCGTCTCACTGGGAGCCGCGCGCATCGACAGCATGAATACCGATGTGCACGCTTTCCTGTCTGCAGTACGCGAGCAGATGAACTACCGTCAGGAGCAGGTGCTGACATCCTCCGGGGATTACAACGAGGATGAAAAGCTCAACCGCCAGGTGGTTGATCCGGGGATTGACCTTAAGGTTCATCCATCGCATATCCGGATGGAGCTGCCGGAGACCATCGACGCGCGCGGGACACGCCTGCCTGCATCGGCATGCCGCATCATCAACATGCAGCTTGCCAAAACGCCTAAACGTTTCGCCCTCTGGCAGGGGGCTGACAATCTCCAGAACCTGCGTTTTCCCGACCTCGGGATACCCTGTCCCTTTATGCTGACCTGGACGACGGAACTGGAGGAACAGACCAAAAGCCAGAGCGAGTCTTTCCGTAAAGACCAGGACCTGTCGAAAAAAGCCAACTCAGCCTATGCAGCACTCTTTCCCGGTACCAAAAAAGCGGCAGAAGAATGGCGCCGTACCCGGGAACAGCTGCACAGTAATGAAATTGCGCTCTGCAATACCTACTTCAACCTGACCCTGTTCGCGCCGGACAACAATACCGAGGCGCAGAAGTGTGAACTGGCCGCCGTCAACGTGTTCCGAAAGAACGAGCTGGAAATGGTGACGATACAGTATCAGCAGATGCGTAACTGGCTGGCCAGCTTCCCGTTCGTCATGCAGGAAGGGATGTGGGAGGACCTGAAGATAACGGGAGCAACACTACGCGCCAAGTCATGGAACGCGGTGAGCCTGATGCCGGTCGTCGCCGAACGTCAGCTGTCCAACGTGGGGATGCCGCTCCCGACCTACCGCAACCAGGTTGCGTTCTATGACATGTTTGGAGAGGAGAACGGCAGTACCAACTTTAACATCGCGGTCACCGGCACTTCAGGGGCAGGGAAATCGTTTCTGATACAGGGGGTGCTGCGCGATGTTCTAAACGCCGGTGGTTACGGCTGGGTTATCGACATGGGGGACAGTTACAAGAACTACTGTCACCAGGCCGGCGGGGTTTATCTCGATGGCTCCAAGCTGCGCTTTAACCCGTTCGCCAACGTTACGGACATCAAACATTCTGCAGAAGGGATTGTGCGCCTGCTGACGGTACTCGCCAGTCCGACGCAGCCGCTGGATGGCGTCTGTGAAGCGATCCTGCAGAAAGCGGTAATGGATGCGTGGGAGAAAAAGGCAAACAAAGCCCGTATCGATGACGTTCATAATTACCTGACCAATGAGGACGTGAATCAGGCGTTCGCTGATAAGCCGACCATCATCGCGCGTCTCGCTGAGCTGGCCATGCTGCTCGATACCTACTGCACCTGGGGGCCTGACGGAGAATACTTCAACGCAGACACCCCGACGCTCGATGGTGAAACCCGCTTCGCGGTGCTGGAGCTGCTGAGTCTGGAAGACAAGCCGAAGCTACTCTCCTCCATCCTGTTCTCGCTCATTCTGGCGATTCAGGAAAAGATGTACCACAGCCCGCGCGACCTCAAAAAAGTCTGCATCATCGACGAGGCATGGCGTCTGCTGGGTGGCTCCAACCCGCACGCGGCAAGGTTTATCGAAACCGGCTACCGCACCGTGCGTCGTCACCGTGGCGCGTTTATCACCATCACCCAGGGCATTAAGGACTTCAGCGCCAGTAAGGAAGCCGAAGCCGCCTGGAACAACAGCTCCACCAAAATCACCCTCCTGCAGGATGCGAAGGCGTTTAAACAGTACCTTGCCGATAACCCGGATCAGTTCTCGGACATGGAAAAAGAAGTTATCCGTGGCTTCCAGCCAGCCCTGCAGACCGGCTACAGCTCCCTGCTGATAAACGCCGGTGAATACAGCTCCTTCCATCGACTGTTCGTCGATCCCGTGACGCGTGCCATGTTCAGCTCGCGCGGCGAGGACTTTGCTTTCATGCAGAAAGCGCAGAAAGAAGCGGGGGCAACTGCGGAAGAAGCGGCGTATATGCTGGCGGAGAAAAAATACGGCAGTGAACTTCGTGAACTTGAAGAGTGGGTGAAAGCAGCATGAGCGAACAACAGAGCAAACCGTATAACGGCGACACCGTCCGCGACGGTGTAACAATCGCCAGCAAAACATCCCGCTGGGTTAAAGCCAGCATGCTGGGGCTGGCGGGACTTATGGTTATGACAGGCGTGGCATATGTGACGGCGAAAGCCGTCACCCCGGAGGTTGTGGTCTTCGACATGAAGGGGACTGTGGACCTCTTCATGCAGCAGTCCGCTCAGTTACAGCTCGATGAAAACAGGGCTAAAGCGATGACCCAGCAGTTCAACGCGGCACTGACCGGCAGCCTGGATACATGGCAGTCCTCACACAACGCCATCGTTCTGGTGAAGCCGGCGGTGATGAGCCCGCAGCGCGATATCACGAATGAAATTCGTACTGATATTGCCCGACGCATCCAGGGGGGCCAGTGAAAAAACGACTGCAGCTGACGGCCATGATGCTGCTGATGCTTTCCGCCGGCAGCGGGGCGAAAGATCTCGGTACCTGGGGCAACGTCTTCGAGCCTGCAGAGCAGGACATGCTGGCGTTTATCCAGAATCGCCTGAAGGGAATGGAGCAGACGGGCGAGCTGGACCGCCTTCGCAAAGAGGCAACGGAAAGAGTGAAGGAGCATGCGGTACGTCCGACACCGGTGGAAGGGCTCACGAAAGCGAAGGAATACCGCAGCTTTGCCTGGGACCCGACATTTACCGTGAAGGAAACGATCACAGACATGCAGGGCAACGTGATCGCCCGCAAGGGCGACACGGTCAATCCTCTGGATAAGGTGCCCTTCAGCCAGGTGCTCTTTTTTATCGACGGCGATGACAAGGAGCAGGTGAACTGGACCCGACAGCAGCTCGCCGGCCAGACCAGCGTGAAGGTCATCCTGGTGAACGGCAACATCAAGGAAACCAGTGATGCGCTGAACGAACGTATCTACTTCGACCAGTCTGGCGTACTGACCCGTAAATTCGGTTTTGAACACATCCCCGCGCGGATATCGCGCGACGGCCGCGTGATGAAAGTGGAAGAGATTCCGGTATCAGGAGCGAAAAAATGAGTGCAACAACGTTAGGTGACCTGTTTCCCGAAATGCGTCAGGCGGTCACATCCCATCGACGTTACGGCAGAAAACCGCGTAAACCCGCTGAGATAACGTCGCGCATGGGAACAGCAGAACGGCTGAAGACGCTGTACCCCGAAATTGACTCCTGGCATCCGGTACTGGTGACCAAAGCCTGGCTCCACTGGTGTGAGCAGAACCAGCAGGACAGCCGGGAGCCGTCCAGGCGTGATGAACGTTTCCCGGACTACATCATTCACCTCTTACTGGAGAACATGCGGGCCGAGGACAGCGCGAAACGTAAAAAGGGCCCAACGCTGTCACTTTCCGAGCGTCTCGACAGGTTGTTTGCAGGCGAAGGGCAGGAGAACGCCGAATGTCACTGATACACAATAACACTGTGCCACCTGCGTCTCAGCACATGACAGGCCACAATGCTGATACCAGGGGCTGCGACGAAACCGTGAATCAACTCTGTCAGCTGTACCCTGAAATCGCATCATGGCAACCGGCGCTGATCGCCGGTGCCTGGCATCAGTGGTGCGCGGAGAACCAGCGTCAGCCGATAGCGCCAGACGAACGTGATGAGGCGTTTCCCCTGTACCTCGTCAGGCTTATCCGTAACAGAATGGAGGAGATGAACGCATGGCGTTAATCAGCTGCTTCACTGGCCCTCAGGGGCTGCAGGGGATGCTCACCTGTTTGCGTGATACTGAGGGCATGACCGGTATTCTGGTCGTCGTTGCACTACTCGCTGGCTGGATTGTTGTTCAGCATCTTGCAGATGCACGCCGTGAACGCCGTGCGCGGGAGAGCAGACCGGGAATACCCGTCCCTCTGGCGCAATTTGGCGGTGCCCGACATGCCGAAGCGGTTCACGCCTTTGCTAACCGGGAATGCTATCAGGTGATGCTGGCTGAGCTGGAGAAAGGCCTGACTGAAGCAGGTTACCTACTGACGCGGGATAAATCACAGCGCTGGATATTGCCAGAGGCAGACCGGCATAAGCTCAGCCGCCGGGTTTTCCGGGCGCGTCTGCTGGAGATGACGCCGAGAGTGACTGAGCAGCAGGTAAAAGACAGTGAAGACGCGGCGGTGAACGATGGTTATGCCGGCATGTGGCTCAGTGTGTTGATTCGCGGAAGTGAAAGTGCAGGGTGGTACATCACAAAACCGGTGCCTGAATTTTTCCCGACGAACTTTCCGTTAAAACAGGTCACCATAACTGTCAGTGCAAAACAGTCTGTCCTGACGCGGGATGTCGTCAGAATCATCAACGATGTGGCTGAAAAAGTGAAAAAACAGCCTTCATTTCCTGAAACACCGGAACGTATTGCAGGAAAGGTAATTAACAGTGAACTGTGTTATGGGGCCGATCAGAGACAGGTAAAGGTGGCGCCAGGCTGGTTTAGTTCACCGTCAGGAAATGATGTTCCTGACGATATCTCCGAAGGCCAATTCCCTCCGGCGGGGATGTCAGAATACCGGCATTTCATTGTCCGGGCGCAGGCAGGAAGGTTTTATACCCCGGCTGCACTTGCCTTCTATATTGATGAAGCGGGACGCAGGATAGAACAGGGGGAATCCAGCGGAGCATGCTACGAAGATGACAGCGGCTACGCTTTCGCCGTGACGCCTGCAAAAAACACGCCCTGATACAACCGCGCTGCCCTTCAGGATGTTCGGTGCTCACTGCGTTGCGCTCCGCCTCAGCCTGAATGTCATCCCGGTTTCCGATTAACCCCGACCAGGTAACGCCATGAAAAAAGACCCTGTTACTGAAAAGGGCCGGAATGTCACCTCAGTACGTCACGATGAGGGTTCGGCCCGACAGATGGATGAAATCCTCAACGACAATCCACTGTACAAACCCTCGCATGTTCTGCGCGGCGCCATTCTTGCCCTGTACGAAATGAGCCAGGAAGAACGTCTGGCCATCATCATGAAAGCGGCCGGTAAAGCCAATAACCACTGATCCTTTTTAAGCCCTTCCGCCGTCCGGTGGCTGCGGCACTCCCGGAGATACCCCATGACTCACCCTGAACCTGTCAGGCCGGTGACGGTTACCCGTGACAGCAACGGCTTCTGGACGCACCCTCATTATTTTGCACCCGCCAGTGATAAGGCCTCACAGACTGAATTTGGCGACTGGATGCGCCGGCACAATCTGACCTGCGCCACCCGTTGGATGGAAAACGACGCGCCTCCCCAGGTGATTGCCGACTGGGAAAAGGGGAAACAAAACATCAGTGACTGGCTCCCTTCCGCGCCTCAGGGCGAAGGCTGGTTCATCGGCTCCATTCATGACACTGAGGACGGCCCGGTCTGTGTGTGGCTGCGGGAGGTGAAATGAAGCGTTTCTCATGGCTTGCCGGTGTGATGCTGGTCCTGCTGTCCTGGATGCCAGCTCAGGCAACGGCCGCAGCCAGCAACGCGGGTGATGGCCGCTGGGTTAACCCGATAAGCGATGTCTGCTGGAAGTGTCTGTTTCCGATGACGCTCGGTAATATTCAGCTGGCCGCCGGTCCACAAAAGGATACCAACAACCCGGCTTCGCCGATCCAGATTTGTCCATATGGTGTGTTTTATCGTATCGGTCTGGCCATCGGGTTCTGGGAGCCAATGGCGATGGTGGACGTAACCCGTGAGCCTGGCGTCATGGTCAACATGGGCGGCTTTAAAATCGATCTCGGACGAACGGGAACGGGAACCGCAGGGCAGAGTGACCGGCCCGCTGCCGGCACGTTCTACCATGTTCACTGGTACAAATACCCGCTGATTTTCTGGCTGAACATCATCACCAGTCTGGGGTGTCTGCAGACCGGCGACATGGATATTGCCTATCTCTCCGAAGTTGATCCTCTCTGGAATGACAGCACCCTCTCGATGCTGATTAACCCCGAGGCAGCGCTGTTCGGCAACCTGATAGCTCAGGGGGCCTGTGCTGCTGACGCAGCTGCATCATCAGCTGGCCTTCCGCTGTCGCCGCTGTTCTGGTGCGCAGGTAGTCAGGGTTCTATCTACCCGTTAACAGGCTTTACCAGCGGTGAGTTTTCCCCGCTCGAGGCCTCTCTGCTGGTCGGAGAGCGAATGGCCTTCAAGATGCATCGTGAGGGGCTGGTATGGAACTCTGTGGGCGCGGACGTCGCCGTATGTAACCAGTATCCATCCCCGATCATCCCGAAAGAGCGATGGCGATACCAGATGGTGAACATGTACCCCGAACCGGGCAACTGCCATCCCTTCGGGGCCAGCACGCAGCTCTGGGGCACAACGCATAACTCTCCATCCTCCAAAAAGAACTTCGGCTACCTCTTCTGGCGCAAACGTAACTGCGTATTCCTTTAAGGACATGACAATGAAAAACGCTTATCTCCGGGCGCTGACGATCAGCGTCATGATTGCTTTCGCGCCGCTGGCCCTGGCGAGCGCCCAGACCGATATCTCCGTCTCCGACCATAGCTGGATCAAAGGTCAGCAGGATGCGCTGACAGCGATGAAGGAAGACCTGCAGGGGCATCCGGCGGCCGCACCCGTCTTACCGCAGCAGCAACTGGACATGATTAACCGCCTGCAGGGCGATATCGCAGCCCGGACCAACACGATGGGGGAAAAAGACACGTTCCCGGCTATTTACTTTGTGAGCCTCGGTATTCCACGTGAAGGTCTGCTGCCCATGCTGAAGGATGCCCGCCGTTACAACATTCCGCCAACGCTGCGAGGCCTGGTTAATAACGACATGCGACAGACCGCGGCGGCAATGTTTGAGCTGAGTAAGGAGGACAAGGACGCCGGCGTGCAAATCGATCCAACGTTGTTCACTCAGTACAACATCACCACGGTGCCCGCCCTGGTGGTGACCTGCCCTGGCCACTATGACGTAATCAGGGGAAGTCTGCCCCTGCAGCAGGCTCTCGAAAAAGTAGCTGAAAGTGGTGATTGTGCGGCAACGGCACGCCATCTTCTGGAGGCCGGAAAATGAAAAAACTGCTTTCAACGGCGCTGATGCTTTTTCCGCTTCTGGCTGGCGCAGCTGATCCTGCCTTTGAGGCGGGCGCGAGCTTTGGCAAAGGCAATGCCTCCGCCGGCACGGGAGCCCTCAAAAATCCGGATACCGTCACGGGGGCAATACCAGGCTATACCGCTAACCCACCGGAGAAAGGGTATTACGGCGGCGTGGATGGTGGTGACGGTGGGCTCGCCAACAAAGGGCAGGCCGCTCTGCAGGGCAATGACGCAGCGCAGTCGGTTATCAACTCCGGAAAAACGAACCCGACGCCCGCCATCGACCCGAACGCACCTTTCATCACTATCGGTAAAAATGCGGAAGCTGGCGCTGACGGTGTGCTGAACGGGACCGCGAACCAGTGTAAGGAGGTGACGGTATCGAAAACCACCTTTGAAAATTACACCTGCGATAAAGATGTGGCCTCAGTTGAGGCCTGTACCCGCACAGCAGTGGCGGGAGGGCATGTAGAAAAAACAACTGAGCAGAAGACCATCACAATTGATAAACCGATGTGGAACTGGACCTATGACAATGACAAACGCGTCTATTTCACGTTTACCTCCCCTTATTCAGGACCGGTTATCAGTGCTTCGCTGGCCATACATTTCAACGATAAGAATATGTATTACCAGTTAACCTGGTGGGGTGTTGATCAAGAGTCAGTTGCCAAAAGAGACAACTCGTGGGTTCTTCCAGGTGCTGCAGGTGCAGTGCTGGCAGAGGGACAGCCTTCACCGCAAGGTGTGATACTCAATAAAAACTGTCTTAATGGAAACCAGGGGCGATGCAGAGATTACGCAAGAAAAACCTATGACTGGCTGAACAGTGGTGAGGCCACCATGACCGTAACATTGACCATGATCGCGACAACAGAGAAGTGGGTTCCGGAAGTTAACTGGTCCTCTTCCTGTGGCCTGGATATGTCGAAGGCGCAAAAAACCACGTCAACATGCACCTCTCCGGGGGGAAATAAAACCATTGTTAACAATGGCCAAAGCTATGACGTCTACAGCGACTGCTGGCAGTACACTGATAACTATGTCGTGCCGTCAGACTCAACGGGAACCTGCGGAACGCTGATGACAAACCCGTCCTGTACGGCGGCAGGCAACACCTGCACCGAATCGACCGATGGGCAGTGTACCCACATGAGCTTCACCTACCAGTGTCAGACCACGCATCAGTCGGGTGGCCTGGTCTGCGGCGGCGACTACATCTGTAAGTCAGGCGAGTGTGACGACACCAATGGTGCCGGAAGCAGCGGTTTTGATACGGCGGTGGCCAAACTGGCCGGCCTTGCCTCGGCGGCTGAAGATGCAAAAGACGCCAGCAGTACCATTGAAGTTAAAGCCTTCACGGGGAAAGCCATGCGCTGCCGTAAGGCCTTTGCCGGTTTCTCTAACTGCTGCAAAGACTCTGGCTGGGGACAAAGTGCCGGACTGGCCGCATGTGATGATGAAGAAAAGGCTATAGGGAAGGCGAAGGCGAAGAAAATTACCGTCAGCGTCGGCGAGCGGTGCGATCGCAAGGTGCTGGGTGCCTGCATCCAGAAAAGTCAGGTCTACTGCGTCTTTGACGGCAAGCTTGCCCGCATCATTCAGGAGCAGGGGCGTCGCGACCAGCTGGGCGTTAAGTTCGGCAGCGGCGACAGTCCGAACTGTCGGGGGATCACCGTCCCGGAGCTGCAGAGTATCGACTTCGACAAAATCAACTTCTCTGACTTCTACGAGGATTTGATGAAGAACCAGAAAATCCCCGATACCAGCACGCAGGTCCAGCAGATTAAGGAGCGTATCGCCGCGCAGGTGAATCAGCAGGGAGGTGGTAAATGAAGCGTGCCCTCTGTGGTCTGCTTATGGCGCTGACGAGCCATACGGTGATGGCCGAGGAGATTGTGACCCCGGCAGAGCCGTTCACCGGCTGGTCCTGGTACAACGAGCCGAAAAAACCGCCGGAGCAGTCCAGAAAGCCACAACAGCCTGCACCGCAGGCCATTCCGGATCTCAGCAAAATGTCCCCTATGGAACAGGCCCGGGTGCTGAAAGGGTACACACAGGAGGCGCTTAACCGCGCCATCCTGTTTCCCTCCCGGGAAAACACGGCGACGTTCCTGCGCTGGCAGAAATTCTGGACCGATCGGGCATCGATGTTCAGCCAGTCCTTTGCGGCTGCGCAGCTGAGCCACCCGGACCTCGACTACAACCTGGAGTATCCGCACTACAACAGCATGGCGCCGTTTATGCAGACCCGCGACCAGCAGACGCGGCAGAGCGCCGTGGAGCAGCTGGCGCAGCAGTACGGTCTGTTCTTCTTCTACCGGGGCAGTGACCCGATTGATGTGCAGATGGCCGGCGTGGTGGCGGACTTTGCGAAAACCAACGGGATTTCGCTTATACCGGTATCGGTTGATGGCCAGGTGGCAGCCTCCCTGCCGCAGAGCCGTCCGGATACGGGGCAGTCCCGGTCGATGAATATTACGCACTTCCCGGCGCTCTACCTTGTTGACCCCCGGAGCAAGAATTACCGCGCGCTGTCATACGGCTTCATGACGCAGGATGACCTGTCTAAGCGATTCCTGAACGTGGCCACCGGCTTTAAACCCAATTCCTGAGAGATTCTTATGACAAAAACACTTTTCACCCTCATCCGTGATGCAGGGCGGGTCGCCATGTATTCCTTAGTCTTTGGCCCGGCACTGGTGCTGTATGTGTTTGTGATGCTGGCTGCATCAGACGGCTCACTTTCCCGGCAATTCCTGACGACCTTTCATGACCTGACTGACGGTGCGCCTGCCGGCAAGGTCATGGGGTGTGTTAATGAAAATGTGATGGCAGGACGCTTCTTGCCACCTGAACCCGGAGAGTCATTAAAGCCTGTGCCTCCTGCCTTAGCGAAAGCACCGCCTGAAGTGTTGTGTCGGCGTGGCCCTGTGGACAGCGATTCGTGGGCGCGTGCGACAGATGCAACATTGCTCAACACCTGGCTTCTCTCGGTGATGTTTGGCTTTGGCGTGTGGTTTGTATTCCGAGGCCTGAACCTTGCCGCCCGAAAGAAAATTTCACCAGACTCGCATTCGGTTCTGGCACGGCAAAACAAGGAGACACACGAATGAAACCCGCTATTCTCGCAGGACTGATTTTCTGGGGCACGATGGCGCGCGTACTGAGCGAGCTGATGACCTGGTCGGTTGAGCATACGCAGCAGGGGCTCTTATGGCTCTGCAATGGTATGTGGGCCGGGGCGGCTGGCATGGTGGTGTATGCCGTGTATCGCTGGTTCCGTGACGAAAGAGGGCATACGCATAAGGAAGGCGACCATGAACATTAAAACCGGACTCACGGCTCTGCTAATGTGCCTGCCCCTGCTGGCGAACGCCGGGGCGCGCGAGGAGTTAAAGGCGCTTGAAGCGACAAAAACAGCTTCTTCCGCTGATGCTGCAGCCATCACCGCTTCCACCATTACGGTACCCACGCCAGCCAGCCTGATGGCGCTGCCGGACGGACGTCGGGCTAACATGAAAGATTATGCCGTGGTGCTCTTTATGCAGGCGCACTGCCAGTACAGCGCTAAGTTTGACCCGCTGCTGAAGGGCTGGGCTGATGAGCATGCCATCAGGGTGTACCCGTACACCCTTGACGGCGGCGGGGACGTATCTTACCCGACCCCGATGATCCCGCGTAAGACGGACCCTAACTCTCCCATCGCAGATGAGATTGTCACCTTCTTCGGAAACGGTTTGCCAATTGCGACACCGACGGCCTTTATGGTCAACGTCAACACCCTGAAAGCCTATCCACTCACCCAGGGCGTGATGGACATCCCCGCACTTGAGAGCCGGATGGCCAGCCTTATTCAGGCTGACATGGATAACGTTGATCCAAAAATGTTGCCGCCAATGCCGGCAAGCGCGCAGGTCACCCCTCAGTAATACAAACGGACTACAAAATGACGACAAATACGTATGCGTTATCGCGTACCGAGCGCGTGTGGCTGTTATTCAGCGTGACGCTGCTTGTCTCCGCAGCATTCTACGGGGTGCTGGCCCACCGGGTGGTCAGCGTCATGGATCGCCCTGAACTGACAACCTGTCTGCAGGACTTCCCTGTGCTCCTGCTTATTTCGCTGAGCATCGGGTTCTTTTTCACCGTCACCGGGCTGTACGTCTGCCGACAGACCCTTGCCAGGAAACCCCGGGAGGAGATTGCATGAGGCTTACCAGACTAAAGACGTTTATCAGGAACCAGGCTTTCGCGATAGTGAAAGACTGTAGTGCGGATACTGAAGCCCGAAAATGGACGGA
This sequence comes from Enterobacter sp. N18-03635, assembly GCF_004006055.1. Classification (NCBI taxonomy): domain Bacteria; kingdom Pseudomonadati; phylum Pseudomonadota; class Gammaproteobacteria; order Enterobacterales; family Enterobacteriaceae; genus Enterobacter; species Enterobacter sp. N18-03635. The sequence goes on from NZ_CP034768.1 coordinate 57,680, forward strand.
TTTGTTAACCCTTAAACTGTTTTATGCCTTAATTTTTACCGCCGTAGTCGAAAGGGTATACGTGACGTGCGCCATCACAACGCTCAGTGCGATGTCCGTTGACCGCGCCGAACAGTTCACGCTCTCGCTTCTCATCCACTATCCGCAGTACCTGTTGTGGGGCGTTTTGGCCGCGATTATCGCGCTCATTGCGGTGAATTTACTCGTCTGCAGCTGGCTCAGTCTGGCCAGATATCTTTGCCGCAAAATTAACCGTGCTGACAGCCCGGCAGGCAAGAATACGCAAGCTGTGGAGGTGCCAAATGATTAAGGCGCTTATTACGGCAGGGGTCGTGTTCTTCTCAGGCCTGGCTGCTCTGCCTACTCAGGCGGACGTCAACGGCGATCTGAACGGTTTCTTCAATAATCTGGGCTACAGCGGCAACGTGACTCAGGCGCAGGCCTGGCAGGGGCAGGCGGCAGGGTACTTCTCCGGTGGCTCGGTATACCTCCGGAACCCCGTAAAAAACGTCCAGCTGATCTCGATGCAGCTGCCTTCCCTTAACGCCGGCTGCGGCGGTATTGATGCCTATCTCGGGTCGTTCAGTATGATCAGCGGCGAGGAAATCCAGCGATTCGTGAAGCAAATCATGAGCAACGCCGCCGGCTATGCTTTCGATCTGGCTCTGCAGACGATGGTACCGGAGCTGAAGCAGGCTAAAGACTTCCTGCAGAAACTGGCCAGTGATGTTAACTCCATGAACATGAGTTCATGCCAGGCCGCTCAGGGTATCATCGGCGGGTTGTGGCCAGTGACGCAGGTCTCCCAGCAGAAAATCTGCCAGGACATTGCCGGCGAAACCAACATGTTCTCCGACTGGGCAGCTTCCCGTCAGGGTTGTACCGTCGGAGGACAGGGCGACAAAGTCACGGCTAAAGCCGGTGATGCTGAGAAGGATCAGGTGCTGAAGAACAAAAACCTTATCTGGGACACCCTCAGTAAGAATGGCCTTCTCGGCAACGACCGCGCGCTGAAGGAGCTGGTCATGAGTACCGTCGGCTCCATCATTTTCAACAAGAATGGCGATGTGACAATTCTGACACCGCTGGTTGATAACCGCGACCTGATTAAAGTCCTGATGCGCGGGGGAACGGCGAAGGTCTACGGATGTGATGAATCCACACTGTGTCTGGGACCTGTTGTCACCAATCTGACGATTTCCGAGTCCAACGCTCTGGTTACGCTGGTTAAAAACCTGATGCTCTCAATGCAGAACAAGCTGGTCGACGATACTGCGCTGACCGATCAGGAAAAAGGCTTTGTGAACACTACCTCTGTACCGGTGCTGAAGTATCTGACTAACGCCCAGAGTATGGGGATGAGCGCCACTTACCTTCTGCAGGTCTCCGACTTCATTGCCCAGGACCTGATGATTCAGTACCTCCAGGAGCTGGTGAAACAGGCAAGCCTGTCTCTGGCTGGCAAGAACTTCCCTGAAGAAGCTGCCGCAAAACTACGCGACAACATTATTCATGCGCAGGGACTGCTGGCCGACATGAAGCTGCAGTCTGCGGCAGACCAGAACGCGCTGGACGGTATCGACCGCAACATGCAGTACCTGCAGCAGCAGGTGTCCACCATTGTTTCAGGCTCCTATCAAAGCAACTATCACTGGGGTGATCGCTGATGCTTGAGATATACACCATTTATGGCGGGGGTATGTGGAAAACGGCGCTGGACGCCGTTGTTACCCTTGTCGGTCAGAATACTTTCCACACTTTACTGCGTATTGCCAGCACCTTTGGGGTGCTGGCCGTACTGCTTACCTTCATAAAACAACGTAACCCGATGGTTTTCGTCCAGTGGCTGGCGGTCTTCATGATCCTGACATCCATCCTGCTGGTACCGAAACGCTCAGTGCAGGTAATTGACCTCTCTGATCCGGGGGCGGTCTGGGTCACCGATAACGTACCGGTTGGCCTGGCGGCTATCGCGACTCTTACGACCAGTATCGGGTACAAGATGGCGTCGGTTTACGACATGCTGATGGCCAGACCCGACTCAGTGACCTACAGCAAAACCGGGATGCTTTTTGGCTCGCAGATTGTGGCGGAAACCAGTGACTTTACGACGCAAAATCCGGAGCTGGCACAGATGCTACCGGACTACGTGGAAAACTGCGTGATCGGCGACATTCTTCTGAATGGTAAATACACCATCAATCAGCTGCTCAATTCCACTGACCCGTTGACGCTGATTACCAGTAACCCAAGCCCGCTGCGGGGCATCTTTAAGATGACCTCCACCTCGCGTCAGTTCCTGACCTGCCAGCAGGCCGCAACGGAGATCCAGAAGCTTGCCAATACCGACGCCAACCCGGGCAGTGCGACGTTCACCTGGCTGACGAGAAAGGTATTCGGCAACAAGCTGAATGGCGCGGCGCTTCTGGCCAACTCAATGGGGGACAGTTACGGGTTCTTCTATGCCGGTGGTATGACTGCTGCGCAGATCATGAAGAACAACATCACGAACAGTGCAGTAAGGCAGGGTATTAAAGGTTTTGCGGCTCGCTCATCCGATACGGCTAACCTGCTGAATCTGGCTACAGAGAACGCTGCAACCAAACAGCGTCTCGCCTGGGCTGCAGGTAACGAGCTGGCGACTCGCACGCTGCCGTTCGCACAGTCCCTGCTGATGCTTATCCTTGTGTGCCTGTTCCCGCTAATGATTGCGCTGGCCGCATCCAATCACACTATATTTGGCCTGAACACCCTGAAAATATACGTTTCCGGGTTTATCTATTTCCAGATGTGGCCGGTGATGTTCGCCATTCTTAACTATGCCGCCAACTACTGGCTGCAGAGCCAGTCCGGGGGCACGCCCCTGGTGCTGGCCAACAAGGATGTGGTTGCGCTGCAGCATTCGGACGTGGCGAATCTGGCAGGGTATTTGTCCCTTTCCATTCCGGTGCTGTCGTTCTATCTGACCAAAGGTGCTGCGGCGATGGGCTCTCAGGTGGCAGGGAGTGTACTCAGCTCGGGCGCCTTCACGTCAGCAGGTGTGGCCGCGACCACAGCGGATGGAAACTGGTCGTTTAACAACATGTCGATGGACAATGTCAGCCAGAACAAGATGGATACCAACCTGATGCAGCGTCAGGGTCAGCAAACCTGGCAGGCGGATAACGGTTCCACGCAGACTCAGACGGCCGGTGGCCATACGGTTATCGACGGCTCGGGTGCAATGTCGAATCTGCCGGTGAACATGAAGCTCAGCCAGCTGGCCAGCAGTGGTTTCCAGGAGTCTGCCCGCCAGTCGCAGGTACAGGCACAGACTGCTCTCGATGGCTACAACCACAGCGTTACCAGTGGCTGGTCGCAGCTCTCCCAGCTTTCTCATCAGACCGGTACCAGTGACAGCCTGATCCAAGGCAGTGAAAACAGCCAGGCCACTAATGCGACACGCGGAGCTGGCATGATGTTGTCTGCCGCTGAGAGTTATGCGAAAGCAAACAACATCTCGACACAGGAAGCCTATAACAAACTGATGGATATCAGTAATCAGGGGTCTGTATCGGCAGGCATTAAAGGGACGGCCGGAGGGGGACTTAATCTGGGCGTTGTTAAGTTTGGTGCCGAAGGAAGTATTTCAGGCGATTTGCGGCATTCTACGGGCAGCTCCAGAGGAATTCAGGATTCTGATTCCCATTCGCAGGATATGCGACATGATCAGAATGGCCAGGCAGTTAATGACTTCCGCCAGGGTATGGATATGGTTAAAAGTAGTCGTATCACCGATGGCGCAAATCATTCTGAGAATGCTGCAAGCAGCAATGTTCAGCAACTGGCCGCAACGCTCAATGATGCAGAAAGCCAGTACCATCAGTACACCACCAGTTCCACGCAGAGCAACGAGTTCAGCCGTATGGCCACCGTTGCACAGAATCAGAGTGCAAGCCTTGATACGAACTATACGCAGGAGTTTGTGGACTGGGCGGCTAATAAATACGGTGATAAGGCACAGTCCATGCTGACAAGTGCGCCGTCGGCACGAGAAGCAGCGATGGAATTCGTAAATGAACGTCTCAAACCTGAAATCATGGGGGATTATCAGCAGGGCCGTTCAGATCTTACCAGCGGCAAGGAGCATGCAGCATTCAGTGGGGAGCATATCGTTCAGCCAGCGCGTGGCAGTCAACATGTATCAGCTTCATCTGGTCAAGATGCTGGAGTTAGTTACAGCTCTCAGGATGGCGGTGCTCATAGCTCGGGAGGTATTGGCAATGCCCAGACTTACAGAACGACTCAGGGCGTTGAATATGGAGGCCAGCAGGGTGGAAATTATTCAGCCAGAACAGACGATTCTGTTTTGCCGGGTATTGAGCAGTCAACTGTTCATCAAGGACAAGCAGCCGGACAGAGAAGCAGCTCGGGTAATATCACCTCGTCGGCCGGCATGGTTGTTGCCGGTGGACGCACCACTGCAGATGAAAGAACCGGCCACATTGCAGAATCTCACCAGGAGTTCCATCACTCAGGAGCCGTTAGGGAGCAAGGAAGCATGCATGGTCAGGAGAGTGAAGTTACTAATAGCCGTTCAGGCATTAATGTTGGCGGTGAAAAAGTACGTGGCGATGCTATGCAGGAGTCATATAGAGAAAATCAGGCTAAGCTGCATGAACATTCCTCGCAGGGTTTTGGTCCTCAGAATGAATTACAGCGCCGAGTGGCGGAACAAAGATCTGAAAATGAGCATAAAATCAACGAATCTGCTGGGGAAATTGATAAAAAACAATCCACTGTTCAGGCATCCAGTGATATCCTGAAAGGAGAGAATTTAAATGCAACCGGTAATTTCAAAATTCAACGAAAAGAAGCCGAAATTGACCAGCAAACTCCAGTTATAGACAGTGCTGAAAAAAGGAAGTTAGAAGAGCAATTGCTGGAATTGAGGAAAAGGGCCGGCTAGGAGGATAAATGCTAAAGGCTAATCTATGCAGAATTTCGTACATTCCTGTATTTAGTATATATGCTGCTATTCCAATCATTCATGATGTGATGCCTAACCATAACAGGTATTACAGTGAGGATTGGATTGCATTGGCAGGGATGTACGTATTAGGTACATTGATATCCTTACCATTGTTCTATCTTCTTAAAAAAGCGGATAAGAGTGGCAGTGGCGTTTCAATCGCCTCGCTCTTTCCTCGCTTGCTTACTTCAATTCTAGCGCAAGTAATATGCCTCTATTTCCTTTGGGAAAATGCAATATATCTATATCTGTCGATGTCCACAGTTATGGTTCTTTCCGCCGCGTTATTTGGGGCAGGAAGGAAGGGGTTAAACCTCTTGAAGGATAAAGATACAGGCAATATCTATGAAATACGCGGGAGTAAAGCGTATAGACTCTCAGATGAAGAGGCCGTTAGATATCAAACAAGTATGTGTGGCAAGGGAATAGCATTGGCTGAGTTTTCATCGAGCCAATATTCAGGGCTAGACACAAACTTAGCTGTTCTACCTATCAATTTCGGTCCGAGTCATACGGATATCAATCAAGGGATTGCTATAAATCCTTCGTCAGGAATGCCAATGGTTGGCGGCATCTCTGGCCTTGATATACACGGAAACAGTTGGGGAACAAACTTCAACGAACCTTCAAATACGTATGACCCTAACCGGGGATACTGAGAATAAGGGGGCAATGGCCCCCCTTAATTTTTGTAGTAATCTAAGCAAACCATCTATTTAACCTAAATTCCCTTTCAAATCAGCCGATAACGTCTCTGTTAGCTATATCTCGCTAACGGGGACGTTTTTCTATGGACAGGATGAATTCATGAAATTAAAACAATTAGCCGTTGTTGGTCTGATCGCTTCTACTCTCGCTCTGTCTGGTTGTGGTGCCATGTCCACAGCGGTGAAGAAACGTAATCTTGATGTCAAAACCCAGATGAGTGAAACCATCTGGCTGGAGCCATCATCAGAGAAGACTGTTTATTTGCAGATCCGTAATACCTCTGACAAGGACATGTCTGGGCTGCAGGCACAAATTACAAATGAACTGGCCGCGAAAGGCTACCGCGTCTCCAGCTCTCCGGACACGGCCTACTACTGGATTCAGGCAAACGTGCTGAAAGCCGAGAAAATGGATCTACGTGATGCCCAGGGCTTCCTTAAGACCGGGTATGAAGGTGCGGCAATGGGTGCGGTACTGGGCGCGGGTATTACGGCGTATAACTCGTCGTCTGCTGGCGCAACGCTGGGTGTAGGGCTGGCCACCGGGCTGATTGGTATGGCTGCTGATGCAATGGTCGAAGACGTTAACTACACGATGGTGACCGATCTGCAAATCTCCGAGCGCAGCAAAGCGGCCGTCACTACCGACAATATTGCCGCCCTGAAACAGGGCACGTCAGGTATTAAGCTGCAGACCAGCACGGAGCAGGGCAACCGTGCTAAATACCAGACTCGCGTGGTATCCAACGCCAACAAGGTGAACCTCAAGTTTGAAGAAGCGAAACCTGTCCTGGAAGCGCAGCTGGCCAAGTCCATCGCCGGCATCATGTAATACCTGCGGCTGCGGCGATCGTCGCAGCCGTTCTCCTTCCCAAGCTGATTTTTAACCGTGCGCATTCCGGGCAGGGTGCGTCAGTGCTTTCTGTCAGTGACCAGTAATTACGCTTCCTCGCATGACTGCGCCTGGCGCAGCCCTGTCTGCGGCGAGCGTTGCGTCCTTAATTTCAAAGGAGTTCGTCCATCATGATGCATCAGATATATGAACGTGCAGATTACTCAGCTGAATTCTGGTCGCTTATCCATCTTGAAAGCGAGCTGATGGTAGCGAAGGCCTGGATTAATGTATTTGGTTCACTTCCTGAGGGGCAGGGAATGACCATCATTGCTTGCTGGGCTGGCTATGAATTCACCCTTTATGATCTGAAACCTCAGGAATGGCATTCAGCAGTTTATAAGGATGTGGCCTCTTCAGTTCGTTCTCTGGCCGCATGTATTAATGAACAGGAGTGGGAGGACGGGTGCCAGCAGGCCAGATATGAGCTGAGCCTGATGTAATAAACCGGCGCTTTACCCTCGCGATACCACGTTTTACAGCAACCTTTTCAACTTTTCTTCTCTGATAACACACATCACCGCGCAGGTGATGCGATAACGGCCGGACAACACTCTATGAGCTTCGCAGGAAAAAACCTCACCCAGGGCGGGCAGATGACCGCCTACCGCTGGCGCATGTTCATTCAGGTGAACAACTGGATAGGATTCTGGATCTTCATCCTGTTCGCCGTGCTGACTACCGCCATTTTTCTCTGGCGAATTCCACAGGAAGCCCTTGATAACGGCTCCCTGTGGTGGTTCGCCAGCATCAACAGCAGTTTTATCGATCTGATGCCGGCAACGGGAACGCCAAAAATTTACGACGTCCACTACTGGTATGCGCCAACGGCGACGATGATGGTGCTCAAAATGACCCTGCCGCAGATCTATGCGGACCCGTACATGCAGGCTATGGGTGACCAGTGCCTGACTGAGCTGCAGTGGGCGGCCGGCGCCAGTGGGTTGTTCAGTATGGTGGTGTTTATCGCCGTGACATGGTTTATCGCCAATATCGGTCGTAAGGAAAGTGAAGACGAATACATTTCCGGTATGCAGCTGACCGACAAACCTGCTGAAGTGAATAAGCTGCTACGTAAAAACGGTGAATTGTCCGATCTGCGGGTGGCTGATTTACACATGGTTAAACGGGCTGAGGTAATGAACTTCCTCATGCATGGCACCATTAACGTAGGTAAATCAACCATCATCCGCTGGCTCCTGGACTACATACGCAAACGTGGTGATCGGGCCATCATCTACGACTCCGGCTGTACCTTTACCGAAACCCATTACAACCCGTCCACCGATTTCATCCTGAATGCCCACGACGAACGCTGTGCCAACTGGCAGATGTGGGGTGAGTGTATTGATGCAGTCGATTATGACAACCTGGCTGCCAGCCTCATTCCGGTGGAAGGGGAGTCCGATCCATTCTGGGTTTCAAGTTCACGGACCATCTGCGCTGACCTCGCGATACGTATGTCGGTTGACCCGGACAGGAGTATAGAGAAGTTTCTCAAAACCCTGCTGTCACTCAGCATGAAAAGTTTGCGTGAATATCTGGTCAATACGCCTTCAGCCAACCTGGTTGAGGAGAAGATCGAGAAAACAGCAATCTCCATTCGCTCGGTGGTGACCAACTACGCCAAAGCGCTGCGGTTTCTTCAGGGGCTTGATGACGGCACTAAACCACCTTTCACCATTCGGGAGTGGATGACGCAGGAGCGTTATGACAATAGCTGGCTGTTTATTTCCACTCAGGCCCGACACCGCAAGAGTGTACGCCCGCTGATTTCACTTTGGGTGTCACTGGCCACATTGTTACTGCAGAGCATGGGTGAAAACAGTGAGCGCCGCGTGTGGTTCATTCTTGATGAAGCCCCGAGCCTTCAGCGCATCCCGGAACTGGCTGAAACGCTGGCGGAAGCGCGTAAGTTTGGCGGCTGTTTCGTGCTGGGGATGCAGAACATGGCGCAGCTGGTTCACGTCTACGGCCGCGAGCTGGCTAAAAGCATTTTCGACCTGATGAATACCCGTATGTACGGTCGTTCGCCGAGTGCGGAGATGGCCAAAGTGGTCGAAGAAGAACTCGGTAAGCAGCGTACTCGCAAAATCCGTGAATCAAACAGCTACGGTATGGATCAGGTGCGTGACGGTGTGTCCCTCGGCAAGGACGAGGTCAATAACCCGATTGTCGACTACGAGCAGATCATGCGTCTGCCAAACCTCAACTTTTATGTGCGTCTTCCGGGTGAGTATCCGGTCGTTCGCCTGAAGCTGAAATACCGTCCATTCAAAAAACGTCACGCTGGCCTTCTCGAGCGCAATATCCGCGATGCACTGAGTCCGGAACTGGAGAAAGTTATTAAGGAGAATGAGCGTGCAGCGACAGCGGCAGGTCTGACGTTCCCGACCGGTGACGAAGTGCTGGAGAAGGGTAGCGAGACATCATCTGCAGCTGACGTTTCTGCACCGGTTTCTTCTTCAGGATCTTCCGGCTCACCGGCAGCATCGCCCGTCGAAAAAGTGGCTCGTGCCCGAATGGAGGAGCCGAAACCATCAGGCAGCGTTGCACCTGAACAGAAGCCGGTACCTGCCAGGGAGCACGTCACATCGCGGACAGAGCCAGTGGTCCCGGAAGTCGTAACTGAAAATCACAGCACGGTGACAGACCCTGTCACCGAAGACAAAAAAGACAACGTCGTTTCACTTCGGTCTTCTCCTCCTTCAGTAACTCGTCAAAAAGAGAATGCGCCCCTCAAACCGGAAATACCTGCAGCACTGCAAAAAATCCGCAGCAGAACCCAGCTGGATACTTCCTCTGAGCCTGCTGCAGCCGGCGCGCTGGGGATGCTGAAACGGCGGCTCAATACCGGAGCCACCTCAGGCGGAGAAGAAGGTCAGGCCAGTGAGAATGCGGGCGAATCTATGAACCTGGACATGAAGGTGACAGCACTGCCAGACGGCGGCCTGAGTCTGACGACGGCTGGGAAGTCAGTGACACCGCAGACCCCGGATGAAGCACACCGGACGAGCCGGCAGCTGGCGAAGGAAGAAGAGAACATTTTAATTCACCGTCACGCGGACGATCCGGGTTACGACGAAAACGACCATCACTATTACGAGAGAGAGCATGACCTATGATGTCAGTCGCCCCAGTAGCGTCAGCCGGCGAGGCTGCAGGCTACTACAGCAATTCCGATAACTACTATTTTCTGGGCAGCCTGCAGAGCCTCTGGATGGGAGAGGGTGCAAAAGAGCTGGGCCTGGAGGGCAATGTCCCTGGCGATGACCTGACGGCCGTGCTCGAGGGCCGTCTGCCGGACGGCTCACGGCTTGGCAAGGAGGTTAACGGACAGCACGTCCACCGCCCCGGCCATGACCTGACTTTTTCCGCCCCCAAAAGCGTGTCCATTCTGGCTCTCATCGGCAACGATAAAGAAATGCTGGAAGCACACTACCACGCCGTCCGCGTGGCGGCCGGCTATGTGGAGAAGCTCATCTCGGCCCGGAACACCAAAGACGGCGTTACGTCCATCGTACACACCGGCAAGATGGTCGCGGCCGCCTACACGCATGACACGTCACGTAACCTCGACCCGCTGATACACACTCATCTCCTGGTTGCCAATATGACGGAGTATGAGGGCAAATGGAAAGCGCTGGCCACAGACTATATCCATAACGCCGGCTTTATCGAGACCGTCATGAAGCACCAGGTCACGCTCGGAAAAATCTATCGAGGTGCCCTTCGCGAACGTGTTGAATCACTCGGCCACGAAGTGAAAGAGGTCGGCAAACACGGCATGTGGGAGATTAAGGCAATTCCGGATGAAATTGTGGATGAATATTCCTCCCGTGGCCGGGAAATTCAGGGGGCCGTGGGGGCTGAAGCCACGCTGCGCAGCCGGGATGTGGCCGCCAAAGACACCCGCAGGGCGAAAGTTGACCCTTCGCGGATGCGCCTGATGGAGCGCTGGCTGGGCCAGATGAAGGAGAAGGGATTTGACCTGAAGGCGTATCAGGAGAGCGTGGTGCCGCGTGATGCAGGTGTTCGTGAGACCGCGACTCAGCCGGAGCGAGATCACCAGGCTAAGCCGGTTCCTGCCGGGCCTGAACAGACGTCGTCCACGGCAGAAAAGAGCGTCGACACACCTGCTCAACCCGCAGAACGGGAGAGCCAGTCCCGTCAGCAAGCACCACAACAGACTGACACGCTGAGTCAGCCGGCACAGACCGGTCCCGAAAAGACGCCAGCGGCCAGGAGCTTTCCTGCAGCGCAGCTGGACACTGAAATACCCCGCCCGGAACTGACTGAGGCTGTCCGGCTGGCCATCTCGCAGCTCAGCGACAGTAAAACGCGCTTCACCTTTGGCGAGCTGATGATGACCACTGCTGAGCTGAGCGAACAGCTGCCGGAAATTCAGGAAATTCGTGTGGCCATCGATGCGGCGCTGAAGGACGGCATGATTGTGCCGCTGGACAGTGAGAAAGGGGTCTTCACCTCCCGTATTCACCTGCTGGATGAACTCTCGATCCAGGCGCTGAGTCAGGAACATCTCAAATCCACAAAAGTCGTCAGTTTCACCCGCCCGGCGCAGTACGCGCCGGCGGCGCTGGAAGTGGTGGAGAAAGATGCCCTGGTTCTGATGAATGCCCCGTCAGGGGTGGCGGGTATCCGTGACCTGACCGCGCAGCTGGCCGGTATTGCCGGCGCGAATGGACGTGACGTACAGGTGCTGGCCAGCTCTGCCGAGCGCGCCATTTCGCTGGCGAAGTCGGACGATTTGCGGGAACGGATTATCAGCCGGCAGCATGTTCTGAGCGGTGATTTCCACCTGAAACCACAGAGCACGCTGATTATCGAAGGGGCAGAGCGTCTGGGATTAAAGGAGACGCTGGTTCTGCTGGGCGAAGCGCGCACGCAGGACGCACAGCTGGTCTTTCTCGACAGTGCCGGGCGTCAGGCGAACGGTAACGCCATGTCCGTGCTGGAGTCCGCGGGGGTTGCCCGCTCCCGCCGCATGGAGCCGGCGCCCGGACTTGAGGCTGAAGTGGTCAGTATTCCGAACAAACGCGACCGTTACGAGGCGCTGGCCAACCGGTTCGCAGAGCTGAGCGGAGGCAGTGAAAACGTCACCGCCGTCGTGGTCGGCAGGCGTGAACAGGCACAGATGACGTACCTGATACGTGAGGCGCTGCAGAACGCAGGACAGCTGGGGCGTGACGGCGTGGAGATAGAGGCCCGGCAGCCGGTCTGGCTCGACAGCAAAACGCGGCGCATGCCAGGTTCTTACCGTCCCGGCATGGTGCTTGAGGATCGCACGGACGCAAAAGAGCGTAAGTCCTATGTGATTGACCGGGTGCATGAGGACACGCGAGTCCTCTCGCTCATTGACGGTGACGGCGTGCTGACCCGGATGAAAATCGGGGATATCAGCGCTGACTGGCGTCTCTTCAGCCGAGAAACCCTCAGCGTGGCCACCGGCGAAAAACTGCTGTCCGTGGCGGGCGACCGCGAGCACAGCCTGAAGGCCAAAGATCGTCTTGAGGTGACCGGGATAAGTGAAAAGGGGATTGAGGTGAAACGGGGGGAAGACACCCTGACGCTGCCACAAGACCAGCCTCTCTATCTGTCACATGCTTACGTGACCGCGCCGGGCGGCCGGGATAACGACACCGGCGTGGTGCTGGCCGCGCTGAACAGCCGCGACATATCGACCCAGACCATGAATTCGCTGGCACAGAGTGGCCACCGGGCGGAAGTGTTCACCGCCGAAGTGCAGGACCGGGCGGAAGCCCGGCTGCAGCGTATGAAGACCAATGCCTCTCCCGTGCAGCTGGTAAGAAACCTGAGTGGCCACGATGACGTCAGTCAGGCGGTGGGTTCACTGCATGACAGCGTCCGGACGGACGCCGGACTGGCCGTCTGGCGTGCCATCAACGACCAGCGTACCGTGGTGATCAGCGAGCTGAAGCTCGCGACGGAAGCGCAGAAATATCATCCCGACCTTGAGGCCATCGGGAATGAAATTGGCGCGATGATTAAAAATGGCGAGCTGTTGTCCGTATCCTCAGGGGGAGAGCCGGTACTGGTTTCCCGGTCCACCTGGGAGATGGAGAAAGCCATTCTGCGTGTGGTGGAGGAAGGGAAAGGTACGCAGCAGCCGTTGCTGGAACAGGTACCGGAGGCCGTGCTGAACGGCCTGACGGATGGCCAGAAAAAGGCGACCACCCTGGTGCTGGGTACCACGGATCAGTTTATCGGGATTCAGGGCTATGCCGGCGTGGGGAAAACCACGCAGCTGAAGGCGGTGATATCTGCACTGGAGACCCTGCCGGCGGACGTTCGTCCGGTGATGACGGGGCTTGCTCCTACGCACCAGGCGGTGAAAGAAATGAGCGACGTCGGTGTCCGGGCGCAGACCATCAAATCCTTTGTCGTTGAGCATGACCAGGCGACGGCCGCAGGCGGGAAACCTGACTATAAAGGACAGGTGTTTCTTATCGATGAATCATCAATGGCAGGCAACCAGGATACGGCGGCACTGTTCCAGGCCATTGCCAGCGGCGGCGGTCGCGCGGTCTCAATGGGAGATATCGACCAGTTTGAAGCGGTCGACGTGGGCGCGCCGTTTAAGCTGATGCAGGAGCGAAGCCCGATGGATGTGGCCATTATGAAGCAAATCGTCCGTCAGAAAGACCTGCAGCTGCGCGGCGCCGTTCACGACATCATTGATAACCGGATCGATGCGGCCCTTCAGCGCATTGAAACCCAGCCGGCTGACCGCGTGGCGCGTAGCGCTTCAGCCGCGCTCCCGGAGAGTGCGATTCAGGAAACGGAGACTCCTGTTAACGACATCGTGGCGGACTGGAAGGACCGGACGCCGGAGGCGCGGTCCCGTACGCTCATCATTGCGCAGCTGAACGCCGACCGTAAAGCGATAAATGCCGGCATTCATGCCGCGCTTGCAGCGCGGGGAGAACTGGGGGAGAAGGCCATTAAGGTGCCTGTGCTCGATAAAATCCCCCATACGCGCCATGAGTTCAACAAAACAGAGGCCTGGGAAGCAGGGATGGTGGTTAAACGCGGTGACCGCTACCAGGATGTGGTGGCTGTTGACCGTAACGGCAGAACGGTGACGGTACGTGATGAGGAAGGGAAGATTGCTCTGATTTCACCGAAGGAGCTGATCACCGGTGACGTGCAGCTGTTTCGCCGCAGCGAGATGGAAGTCCGTTCCGGCGATCTGCTTAAGTTCACGGCGACCGATCGCGAACAGGGGCAGATGGCCAACCAGCGCTATACGGTGGAGTCGGTCAGCGAGGAGGGGAATATCCGTCTGAAAGGGGAGAACGGTCGCGTCACCATCAATCCGGAGAAGGTCCGGGCGCAGCAGCATATCGACTACGGCTGGGCCGTCACCGGCTACGGTGCACAGGGGGCCAGTAGCGATTATGTCATTGCGCTTGAGGGCACGAAAGACGGGCGTAAGGCACTGGCTTCCCGTCGTGCCTTCTACATATCAACTTCCCGCGTCAAGGAGCACGTCCAGATTTACACCGACAAGAAAGCGGACTGGGTTAAGGCGATAAAAACACCGGAGCGTGATATCAAAACGGCGCACGATGCGCTGGCACCAGAAACGCAGCGCAAACAGGCGAAAGCCATCTGGGCAATGGGGCAGCCGGTGAATAAAACGGCCATCGGGCGCGCCTGGGTGCGCCATCAGGGCATGCAGGAAGCGTCACTGACGGCAAAAATCATCCCGGCCACCCGGCGCTTTCCTGAACCGGCGCTGGCGCTGCCGGTGTATGACAACAATGGCAGGAGTGCGGGCCTGGCTATGGTTTCCCTGGTTTCCAGCCCGGAAGGACGGATAACGCAGGGTGAGACCCGGATGGTCATGACAGAGCGTGCCCGTGGCGCCGTGCTGCAGCGGAGTCAGTCCGGAAACACGATTGTGGCCAGCGACCTGACGGCTGCACTCGATGCAGTACGAAATCATCCAAAGGACGGCGTGGTCTGGCAGACCGGTGATGAACCGCCTTCAGCATGGCTGCTTAAGGTAAGTGGTGGGACAAAACAGGATGTGTCACCGGGTATTGTCTCCACGCTGACGGACGAACAGAACGTACAGCAGCTGCGCGAGCAAATGCTGGCAGACCAGGTTCGCAATGAAGAAGCCGGACGGAGCAAGCTGCCGGAGTCGTTGCTGGCGGAAGTTCCACAGGAAGAGGTGATCAGACTGAAACCGGAAGACATTAACCCGCGTAAACCGGAACCACTCAACCCGGATGCGGATGTGATCGCGAGGGTCAGAGGTGAGGAAAACACCGATGGACAGGAAATAAAAGCCGCTGCAAGCGTCAGAAGCGAGCTGGAAGGTGCTGACAAGACCGCCGGTGAACAGTCGCGGGCATCGCGTGTGATTGCAGATCTGGCAAACGCTGAACGAGACATGCTCAGGGTGGCAGAAAATACTGAACGCGGCCGCATGCCGGAACGTGAAGAACAGACCCTCACCCGAACCATTCAGAAAGAACGTTAATCTCCCTTTTAACCATGAGAATCAGACAATGAAAGCAAACAAATTAGCCGCATTAATAGTTACAACATACATTTGTTTTATTTCAATGGCACACGCTTCGGCCCCTCAGCCAGTATTTAGTCCGGAGCAAAAGGCACGTATCGGCGAAATCGCTGCTGACTACCTGGTGTCGCACCCGGAGATACTGGTGACGGTCAGTCGTAAGCTGCAGGAACAGCAGGAGACACGTAAGCAGAAGATGTTTGCACTCAGCGTGATGGAGAATCAGGCGAACCTTCTGCATGATCCGGACACCCCGGCTTACGGGCCTGATAATGCAAAGGTCGCTGTTATTGAATTCTTTGATTACCAGTGCGTGTTCTGCAGCCGCTTCGCGCCGGAGCTGGAGAAGGTCATGAAAGCGCAGCCGGACGTCCGCTACCTCTTTAAGGAGTGGCCAATATTTGGTGGTCGCTGGGAAGCTTCACTTCAGGCTGCACAGCAGGGGTTGACGGTCTGGCAACAGAAAGGGCCGCAGGCCTATGTCACCTATCACAATGCCATCTACGCCACCGGCAATAATGAAGGCAAACTGACGGCGCAGGATATTCACGGGGCAGCGTCAAAGGCGGGACTGGCCGCCCCAGCTCCTGGCGACCATACCGCGTCCCTTGAGAAAAACAGTAACTTGGCAGAGGAACTGGGGCTCACCGGAACACCTGGGATCATCGTCATGCCCGTTAGCGGGGCGACTCCCGACACCATCACGGTTTTCCCGGAAGCCGTTATCGCTGACAGGCTTCAGGTAGCAATCCGGAAAGCCACGTCCAGATAGAGGATTTCAATTTCCTGTTTGCTGTGCCAGCCACATATGCAACCAACTTTTTTTAGCATATAGTTAAGTTCAGTAGTAAAATGCAGCGCCTCGTCGAGAGATGATGATTATGGAGCCCGTCGTGAAATTTAAAATCCAGCACTTGCAGGCCGCAGTGGCACTGGTTCTTGCCAGTTTCCAGCCGCAACCCAAAGCGGTTGAGTGTCAGCCTACGATTGTTGAACGGGTTTACGAAATGGGCTCCAGAGTCAACAAAACCGATATCAGCGAGCTCACTGTTGCTCTCAATGACGTAGCTAAAGAATTACGCTCAAGTCGCATCGAGCTGGCCCGGTATGCAGACAGCGATTTCTCCGGCGCTATCAAAGTCGCCAGCGACATAAGAAATCATACTATCCATGTCGCAGGTATCGCAGAGTCATTTGTTCTGATGCTGCCGGAAAAAAACATCGTTCAATCGTATGACAGGAATTCTGTTGAGTTTGCGTTCTTTAAGGCCATTAAAATGGTCAGTCTTGCGACCAAAAACTACCTTAGTCTGATTGATCAAATCACACGAACGACAGAAGTGCGTGACTCTGGAATCAACCTCTCGGCCATGAATCATCTGCTGGATTCAGGCAACAGGGCTGCGTCTAAATGGCGTTAACGGCTGAGTACAGTCATGCCACGTGGGATACGTTTTTCCAGCCCACGTTCGCCGTTTACCCTGAGCTGGAGACCCAGTTACAAGCAGAGTTCATCACGTATAAATCAACTGGCGCACCATCGAATCTTCTTGGAAGGGACGCCCCTTTTGATTTCCCGCCATTCGCTGTCGATGCTAACGTCCAGCATATTCACGTTAATCTGCATTTCCAGCTCACCTGGAGTGCCAGACAAGAAAATTACAACCGTACCTCTGATCACTATCTCATTTACACAGAACACATGTGGGATAGCGGACGCTTTCTGCTGATGGGGCTGATAACACCGGCTCATGAACGTATGCCAGCGAGAGATACCCGGTTTACTTAGCTTCTTTTCTGAAGTCGCAGAAGACTTTCACGCTTCATAACCCTTAAAATCACATCTGGTACCCGGATAAAAAACGAAAAGGACCGGCTATCCCGCATATCCAAACCACCCCGGTTCAGAAGGGAAGCAGAATAGCCAGCAGACCTACTTTAACGGAAGTTCCGCTGTGGCACCATTGCAGAAAATCGCGCAGTCAGCGAGCATTCTCACCTTCTATTCTGTTAACTTAACCTCTTAACATGTTGTTAAGATCATATCAGATCAAGACGGTCACGGGCCGTGCGCAGGCGCGCCTCGCCGCGGCGGTCGTACTGCTGAGTGGTGGTGACGCTGGCGTGGCCCATCGCATCCTTCACAGTGATGAGATCTTCACCATTATCCAACATGGCGGTGGCGAAAGTTCGCCTTAAATCGTGCGGCGCGCATTTCGCTATTCCGGCCTGATGCTGGCGGACCTGCAGGACATGGTACACCGCCTGGTCGGTCAGTCGGTCGTTGGTCAGGGTGTCAAAGCGGCGGATGCGGGTGAACAGCGGCCCGTCTTTTTCCCCCCGAACCTCTTCAACCCACTTATGCAGGCGCTGCCAGGTGCCGGCAGGCATGTAGGCCAGCCTTTCCTTGTTTCCCTTACCCAATACCCGTAGTGCCCGCTCATCTGTGACAATGTCACGCAAATCCAGCCCCACGGCCTCCGAACGGCGCAGGCCGCAGCCGAGAATGACGGCCAGCATCGCCGCATCACGTACCCCGATACTTGAATCATCGGCCTCACATGCAGCAAACAGCGCGCGGATCTCCTCAGGCGGCAGGGCTCTCCCGCGGGGAAGACGGCTGCCGCGCAGGTTGCGCACCGCCCGGATGTGCTGAAAACTCTCGACGTCCATGAGCTTCAGCATCCAGGCTTCCTTCGCCACGCCCTTCAGCGCCGAAAGATAGGTGTTAACGGTTGCCGTGGCCCGGCCGGTATCCCGCAGTAATTCCGTAATGGCCATCACGTGATGACGCCGCAGGCTGCCCCAACTGCAGGACTCCAGGGACGCAGCGCCGAGCATACCGGCAATAATTCCGAGGAACGAGGCCATGGTCTGCCGGCTGCGGAGGGAATTGAGGGAAAGCAGGTAGGCCCGGGCGGGGCTGACCGGAGCATCACCACCTGACAGCGCCGGCAGGAAATCCCCATCAGGTGGAATGACTGCCGGCAACATGGACAGCTCAGGATCATCATCAGGCATCTTTGTCATCCGGGGCTCCGTCCGGGCCAGAAATCGTCCGGCGCGCTGCGTGAAAAATCGGGGGAAATGATACCGTCAGAGCGTACCGCAGAAAGTCTGCTTTTTCAAAGATACATTTTAATAAGTAAATAATCGGCAAAAGATAACGTACTTTTTACTCATCTAACCAACGAGAGGTAAAAGGTGTAACAACAAAGCGAACATTACAAAATAGCTATGAACGCGACACGTGATGTGACTGTCCAGAATAACTACATATCGATTGAGCAGTTTAGATTGAATCTAGCATCTTTATTCATAAAAAGAACACCCCTATATAAACTTATGAAAAAACATCAACTCGATATGGGAAGTATTATAGACATAACTGTGAAATCTGAACTACTATGATCAGTGACATCATATTTTTAACAATCCTGAAAAGGTAAACATAATGAAGATGATAGATAAAACAATAAGTCAGTTTATTGATTATTATAGCGCAATAAATATGCGCCCCCCTCATATACTCAATGAGATATATCACCCTGACGTAATTTTAATTGATCCTTTCGGGTGCTATTACGGTTTGAATAAATTAAAAAAAGCCCTGTCACCGTTGGTGTTAAACGTTAATGTACATTATCTGCTAACAGATGAACCACTGAGAAATGATCGTTCTTTCGCCATAACATGGACATTATACTGGTCACATCCTATTTTAACGTTCAATGCAATTGAAGAACTAAATGGTTGCACATACGCATGCATATATAAAGGGAAAATAATCTCACAAGAAAACTATTATGACCTTGGTGAATTTCTTTATGAGAAAATACCACTTTTAAAGTGTGCTATCAAAAAAATCAAGATAAATCATATGAATGAAAATCCTGATGCTGCGTCAGATAGCGATCATGGTTAGTTAAATGCTCTGAAGTCAGAGCGTATAAACAGCCATATATTTGAACCAATATTAATTTTGCTTACTTTAACCGCGCATAAGGATATGTCTCCACATGATAATTAATACGTCATTCAAAGACAGAAAATCAATAAATTTCTCAGGGTAATAAGAAACTTTATAAAGGATAAGATATATGTAATCTCTCTTTAAGTAATAAAATTATATAATTAGTTTTATGATCTATAAAAAATGCCCCGAACGTGATTATGATCATTAACGTGGAACATAAGTAAATGCGTATTTATATAATCATGTAAAAACACCTACATCGCAACTAAAGAACAGGGGGGAATTGTACATACTAAACCTGTAGTTGATGAAAGATCGATAAATAAGTGATCCAACTGCACAATCACAAGTGCCTCTATGGTTGAATGGGAAGCTTTAAACTATAGGGCAGGATCGTCTACCAGGGCGTGGTCAGTCCATAAATGATTCTGAGGCGTCTAATCTCTGGCGATTCATCAAGTCTATAACCCCTCTGTGGGCACCAGTACTGAAGGGCCTTACGAATCAAATAACAACACTAAATACTAGTTTTAAGTTACAAAAAAACAATTGAAGTTTTTTTTAGGGGTTTACGCGAGTGAGAAATATAATTATGATATTAAATATTGAGTTGCTAATATAGTGTAATTTTGAACAATTGCCGTTATAACTTAAAAGCATTCTGTTTATCATTAAAATATTGGTGCCACGTTAATGGGGTAAACACATTTACGTGCCAATAAATAGGAAGAACTCAACCTAGTTACTGCTTACATTTTAATCTTATCAAGTTGGCGGTTTTAAAATTGAATGGATATTTCAATTAAAACCTGGGAAGTATTAAACACAAACCTTTATGGTAATTTACTAATGATAAACTACAGATCATGTAAATTATTTTTGATGCTTATATTTTTTATTAATAAAATTTTTTTCGCATCGGCTTTTGCTGAAACTGAAATTTACCCATCAAAAATGATAAGGCTGATAGTTCCTTTTCCTCCAGGTGGTGGTGCTGATATTTCTGGTCGTATAATGGCACAGCATTTATCTCGTGAGTTGAAGGTTAAAGTTATTGTTGAAAATAAACCTGGTGCAGGTGGGAATATAGGGGCGTTTTATGTATCAAAAGCTCGTTCAGATGGTTACACACTTTTGGTAAGCACATTAGGCCCCAGTGTTACTAACAAAATAATTTATCCAAAAGCAAGATTTGATCCTGAGCTCGACCTTATCCCTGTTGCTCTTTATTCCAGAACACCGATGGCTTTAGTTGTAAATAAGTCCTCTCCATTTAACAGTGTACAAGACTTAATGAACACTTCCAAAAATAGTGATGCAGGACTTGTTTATGGTAGTGGAGGTCAGGGCTCTACTTCACATTTGGGTATTGAGTTGTTAAAAGAGATGACTGGTATGAAACTTACCCATATCCCGTATAAGGGAAGCGCACCCGCATTGATCGATCTCATAGGCGGTCGTTTAGATTTTACGCTAGATAGTCTTCCTTCTGTAACTCCACATATTCACTCAGGCAATATAAAAATTCTTGCAGTTGCCGAAAAATGGCGCCTCAAGGATCTACCAGATGTGCCAGTTCTTTCTGAGATTCCTGATTTGTATAACTATGAAGCGTCAGGATGGGTTGGTTTATTTGCTCCAAAAAACACTCCCCCTGAAGTAATATCGGTTATCGCGCGTGCTTTGACTCAGCCAGTCGATAAGATATGGATCAAGGGTAGATTAGAAAATATAGGAGCTATTTATGTTGGTGCTGACACACAGGAATTTAAAGTTTTTTTAAATAATGAAGTTAAAAAGTGGACACCGCTTGCTGAAAAAAACAGCTCAAAATAATTTCATGTAACTCGGATGGATGGTTTGTAATATGAGTTTAAAAGTGTGTTTACCCTGGAAAAAACCTGGAAAAATAGAAAAAATTACTCGAAATGCTAAAGAGACTGCACATCTTCTCGGGCATTTAGCACTATTTAATTCGCTTGAAAAGGTTTGCCGTGAATATGGCGAAGGGAAAATATCTTGCCCTCCACGCACCTATATATCCTTGCCTGAACACGGACATCTTTTTTCGATGGTTGCTAGTGCCCATGATATAACTGTACACAAACTAATTCTCGTTAATCCCAACAACCGCAAGCGAGATTTACCGCTAGTACATAGTGAGGTAAGGGTTTACGATTCAAAAAGTGGCGAATCAATATTATTACTGGATGGGCCTACAGTAACAGAAAGGCGTACAGCGGTATTAAGTGCAGTTGGTATGCGGCATCTCTGTTCTGCTCCGCCTTCTGAGGGAATGTTAATCGGTACGGGAAAACTGGCAATAAGTCACTTACAGGCATTTAATATATTGTTTCCTAATATGAGTTTTTGGATTAAAGCAACAAGTGAGGCTAAAGCTAAAGAGTTTTGCCGTAAACATTCTTCGATTGGTGTGGAATTACGCCCATGCACTAGTAACGTTGTCCCTGAGTCTTTAGATGTAGTTATAACTATGACTAGCAGTACTAATCCTGTTTATTCTGAACCAGCAATCGCTGGACGATTGCTTATTGGTGTAGGAACATGTAATCCAAATGCTTCTGAGATTTTTGCTGATACAGTACGTTCCAGTCAGGTGGTTATAGATGAAAAAACAGGCGGCATAAATGAGGCGGGTGATTTGCTTCAAGCGAAAATTGATTGGTCGGAGGTTCATTCGCTTTCCGATATTTTGACATCTCAACCTGATTTTTCACGCCCCATTTTTTTTAAGACTGTCGGTTGTGCCGCCTGGGATTTAGCAGCAGCTAGAGTTGCTATTGATACAGCTAGATAATTTTTAGTCATAAAATTATGGATAACCCTGATGTATGTATTTTTAATTATTTATAGAATTCTATAAAAGGCGATTGACAAACAGTCCCTTAACTAAATAAAAAAGAAGAGGACGCCAGAAATGACAAACAATAGTATAACACAAAATCTTAACCAATTCTTTTAGATATGTTTTGAAATATAACTATTAACAATAGAGATGGACAGAAAAATTGAAAAGTAAAAAAAGAGAGTGGGCTTCATCAGTGGTTATATTTTCAATCGCTATCATTACTCTGTATGGCGGACTTAGCTACCCGAGAGGAACATTAGAAAATATGGGGCCGGGTTTTTTTCCTTTAATTATAGGTGGGAGCATGGTTGTCATAAGTATAATCATGGTTGCAGTACCTATAAGTCAAGATAAGATCGAAAAAGTCTCCACGCAAGAATTACGAGCTTTCTTCTTCCTTGTTGGTGGTTTTTTAGCTTTCGTGATATTGGGCATTTATTGTGGTCTAGTACCTGCAACTTTCTCGATAGTGTTTATATCAGCACTAGGGGATAAAAATAATTCTCCGTTATCTGCGTTGATACTGTCCTTGGCAAGTGTTATTGCAATGTTACTCTTTGCATTTGCTCTTCAAATTCAGCTTCCATTTTTCCGCGAGATGTAAGTTTTTATGAATAAATTTATTAGCCTTTTTGACGGCTTTGTTGTAGCACTAGAGCCAATTAATTTACTATACTCCTTTATAGGGGTTTTTCTTGGAAATGTCGTAGGGGTCTTGCCTGGGATTGGTCCGCTTGCTGCTATTTCTATTCTATTGCCGATTACTTATAATCTAGATCCTACTGCTGCTCTGATGATGTTAGCTGGTCTATATTATGGGGCTCAATATGGCGGGGCAATAACATCTATTTTATTGAATATTCCTGGTGTTACATCGCATGCAGTTACTTGTTTTGATGGATATCCTATGGCCAAAAAAGGCCTTGCTGCACAAGCATTGTTGATTTCAATGTTTGCATCTTTTATCGGCGCATCTGTAGGTATTATTCTCATAATATTATTCACTCCTTTTTTAACAGGTATTGCATTCAAATTTGGGGCGGTAGAATATACTTCTATTTTAATGCTTGGTCTCTTGCTGGCATCGACTGTTTCTGTGAGCTCACCATTAAAAGGTATTGCGATGATGCTTTTAGGTTTGGTTGCTGGACTCATCGGTACAGATATTAATTCTGGAATTGTTAGGTTTTCGTTTGGGTTTGCAGAACTCAATGATGGGATTGCAGTTGTTGCGATCGCTATGGGACTTTTTGGAATTTCCGATGTCCTGCGTAATGCTAACCGCGATAATAATCGGGAAACCATCGACTCCAATATATCTATAAAGTCAATGCGACTAAATCGAAATGGAAGAAAAAAGTCAATAATGCCGATTCTCAGAGGCTCAGTAATAGGTTCATTATTTGGTATATTGCCTGGAACTGGCTCAACTATAGCATCATTTATGTCCTATGCAATTGAAAAAAAAATATCATTATCGCCAAGGCGTTTTGGCCATGGAGCAATTGAAGGTGTTGCAGGTCCAGAAGCAGCGAACAGTGCTGCTGCACAAACTGCGTTTATTCCGACTATGAGTATCGGTGTTCCAGGAGATGCTGTAATGGCGCTTATGCTTGGTGCGCTAATGATCCAAAATATTCAGCCAGGTCCTCAATTAATAAACGAGTATCCGTTAATTTTTTGGGGGCTTATAGCCAGTTTCTGGGTTGGGAATTTATTACTTTTAATTCTTAATGTACCTCTAATTGGATGCTGGACTAAGATGCTATCTATTCCTTATAGACTAATATTTCCTATTGTACTCTTCTTAATATGTATCGGTGTATATAGCACGAATGCAAATATTTTTGATGTTTTGATTGCGCTGGCTATTGGCGTTTTTAGTTATTCTTTATCTCGCCTAGGATTTCAACCTGCTCCTTTACTTCTGGGCTTTGTTCTTGGTCCAATATTCGAAGAGAATTTACGGCGAGCTATGCTGCTATCACGAGGAGATGCCGCTGTATTTTTAACTAATCCTATTAGTGTGATGTGTTTATTTATTGTTGTGATTGTATTGATTTATAATGTTCGGAGGAAATTAATCCTCAGCTATGACGTTAAATAACTAATTAAGCTAGTTAGTTTATTTACATCAAAATGGAAAAGACGTTCTGGATCAAAGGAAGAACCAGTTTAATCGGTTGTATTTAGAACGTTGGTCGGAGGTGCTATATTCAGGACCAATATCTGCAGATTCCTAAACAGAGTTCTAGAGCTTAATTTTTCTTCTAATGACTGACCTGATAAAAGGACATATATTAATGGAAATTTCAACAGAAAAAATTTCTAAAGGCATCGTTCTGACGCTTCGTTCTCCCTCCGACAGTACAAAAAGCCCGGTGATCATTTTGTGCCATGGCTTCTGTGGTATCAGAGAATTTTTGCTACCTGATTTTGCTGAAGCATTTACCCGCGCCGGATTCTCCACAATCACGTTTGATTATCGTGGTTTTGGGGACAGTGACGGCGAACGTGGACGCTTGGTCCCTGCTATGCAAATTGACGATATTATCTCCGTTGTTAACTGGGCAAGAGAACAGCCATCCCTTGATGCCCAGCGTATTGGCCTGTGGGGAACATCATTTGGAGGATGCCACGTATTTGGTGCGGCGGTCAGAAGCCAGGGGGTCAAATGTATTGTCAGTCAGTTGGCTTTTGCAGACGGTGAAGGAATAGTCACCGGGAATATGAATAAGGAAGAGAAAGAAGCTTTTGTTTCAACCCTGGACAAGATGGCTGAAAAGCAGAAGAGCACCGGTAAAGAAATGTTCGTGGGGGTCAATCGGGTACTGAGCGATACAGAATCAAAATCATTTTTTGAAGAAAATAGAACGCAACATCCAAAGATGGACATTAAAATACCATTCCTTACGGTGCGCGAAACTCTTCTGTATAAACCCGCATTTAATGCCTCACTGGTGACGTGCCCAACCCTGATCGTTATTGCTGGTCAGGATACGGTTAATCCACCGGAGCAGGGACGAGCCTTATTTGACGCTGTGGGGGCCAAAGAAAAAAGGCTATACGAGGTAAGCAGTGCACGTCATTACGATTTTTATGCAGGAGAGCATCTTAAGCAGGTTATCAGCATTCAGACAGAATGGTTTAAAACGCACTTGTAATTTTAGATGTCCACTAACGGCGGGTTCAACAGAGCCCACCGTTATGACAAACGTCAAATGCCGCATCCGCATTTTGTAGCTTCAGCTTTCTCTGAGTCTTATTTCACGATGTTTTTGCCACCGGCCCTCTTTTTTGACATGTACACATGCCAGTAATCACATCCGGCGGTCAGTATAAGGCTGCGCCACTGCGATTTGATGGTGATGGGCGGCTGCGAGACGCCGTCTGACCAGGCGCCCAAGAGAAATGAATGTGAAGATGCCATTTGATTCGACTTCCGTTGGAAAGGATAGCACAGAAAACGCCGATATACAGCCCGCACTTGAGGGCGGCGTACCGCATGTTATCCAGAGCCAAGTGCCAGAGCGCACGGTTGTTCTTCCAGACCGTCGGTATAATGCTTTCCTATCTCACTTTCTGTCCGTGGCAGATCGCTCTGGCAACCGCATAGCTGCTTTCTCCGATGTTAAGTTAAGTCAGTATAAGCCTGCGGAACGCTTCATCATCAATCAATGTTTTGTTAATTCCGCCCACTTTAATTATTGCCTGAATCAGTCTGGAGGGGCTTTCACTTTTCAGTAATGAACATACCTGCACCGAGGACAGGGCTTTTCTCTGCTTCAGGAAACTAAAGCTGGTAGGTTCAACGTTCAATTCTCGCTGAAGATGAGTGGGAACACTCATCTGCCGGAAACCGTATGCTGTAGTTCTGTGAGTCGGGTTCTGAGGAGTACACGTCCGCATAAACGGCGTGCAGGCAAGCCTCAACTCCCATCACCACAAAATACTTTTTGCGCTGCAGTACCGCTTTGAAGCAAAAAATCGCCCTATTCACGTATTTTTTCATTAGCTTAGATAACATATCCCACGGAGTAAACTTTATCCGCCAGTACAGCATGACCACGTCGCTTCTCTGGTGCTGAACACCAATGCAGTCCTGCAGGCTTTCTGCGGACTGGCTTTCGTTGGTTTGTCCGAGGCTGAGCACGATATTTAACGGCAGTTCGCTTCCGTCTATCGCTAGATTGATTTTGTGCCAAAACCACCGCGAGTGCGCCCCCGCTCAATATCTCTGGATATGTCAGTATGTTCTTTTTAGCCCTGGCAGCACATCTGATGAGCGCTCGGATATTGCTGCCATCCAGCGCTGTCGCTGACCAGTCAACGAGACCATGAGCTTCAGGAGATAAAAGCAACTTATTGAAAGTAATGTTCATCACAGCTGACTTTGAACGCGGGCTGTAAACGGCCTTATCTGGACCATATCGCTCAGGAAATCGGGTCATGGTGCGACCGAACACAGAATACAGAACATATAATGAATATACGGTTTTCTGCCCAAGAGAGTGCTGCCCCGGTGTTGCTGGTTCAGCAGTCTGGATGAGAGCCCATGCTTCACAGGAAAGAACGTAACGAGCAATAGTTCAATATGTTGTGAAAAAAGGCTGTGACAATTAAGAGGCTCAGCCTGGATTATCCGTGGCAATTCACTCAGCCACTTCCTGTGATTCTCGATGCAGCTGCCGTACAGACAGAGCCGCTCGCAGAAGACATGGAAAACGGTGTTCCCCTCATCAGTAATGCTCAGGGTGCTCTGCAGCACTCATGGACAGCTTTGTATCCTGGGTTCGGTGTCAGGTCCGCACTCCACATTCAGCGGCGATGTTCTGTGCATGAGCCTAAAGAGCGCAAAGAACTGACCGCACCGGGTGAAGTAAATCACAGCCAGCCTTTTATCTTCCTTGATGCAACGCATGACTCTGGCGGGTCGGTAAGGATGGAAACCTTAACCACAGACTCATCTTTAATAATTTTTTGGAAGATGTCGAAGCTCAATCAGTTTTCCTCTTTCCATGGTAATGTACTGCCCAGCCTGCAGACTCCTGATTACCTTGTACAGAGTGCTGCGGGAGACGGTTGAACGCTCGCTGATATACCGGTGAAACGATTCCTGCTTCAGGAGGCCCCCGTCACCGTTGCTCAGGGCAAGAAGATGATGGCGAACGATGTGGTAATTGCTGCCGAACGCACTGATGGCGAGATTATCCCGCACATGCCGCGCATTGTCCGCAAGAATGCTGAAGACATCATGCCACATCCCCGACAGCTCAATTTCCGCAGCAAGGTCAGAAGACAGCACCTGAATAAGACGAGCTGAATCCTGAACGGCCACGGTTGTATCTGGTTCACGACCGCAGAGCAGCTCAAGACCGAGCACCGCGGGTGCCGTGAAGTCGGCAATAATGTAGCCATTACTTTTAAGGCGAAGGGAGGCCCGCCCCTCCTCGAGAAAGAAGACAGTGGGACGTGCGCGCAGTGTCATGGCTATATCTTCTCGCCCGGAGACCATAACACTCCTTTTTTCCCGGAGGGAGCGAATGATGTTTTCAAGTTTCTGCTGCGGAGTGAATTCAGTATTCATCATAAAAAAGTTTATTAGTTTAGAGAGGGGGAGGAGTACCTGGGCTTTCAGGTACTCCGGTGTTGCCTTTAGTTCGTGGCACCCGCTGTAATGGTGTACGGGGCGGAGAGAACTAATCCGTCGGCTACAAAGATGGAGGCCACCATGTCGGAGCCCTCATTCTGTGCGATGCCGGTCATTAACCAGGTGCCGCCTGCCAGCATCCAGGCTGGGTTCGGGGCCGGCCCGGCGCCCGGTATGTTGATGGTATCCGGACTCTCGGGTGGCATGTTCGCAATGTTGCCCTGCGCGTCGCGCGGGGTGAAGGTGACGGTCATCTCGTCTCCAATCCAGAACGTGTTGCCGCTGACGACAAGGGTGGAGGTGGCCGCAGAAGCCGCGCCCGCCTTGATGGTGTACGCGGCGGAGGTGACGGTTCCGTCGCCCAGCGTGACGCCGGCCGTCAGGCCGGTGCCCGCCGTCGTCGCGGTGAAGGTGCGGATCCAGACGCCGCCGGCCTGCGTCCAGGCTGAGCCCGTGGCCGGCGCGGCGCCCGCCATGGTGATGGTGTCCACAGCCTCAGCCTCGATATCTGCCGGGTTGCCCTGCGCGTCGCGCGGGGTGAAGGTGACGGTCATGCTGTCTCCGGCAGTGAACGTGCCGTTAACGCCGCCGCTGACCTCAAGGGTGGAGGTGGCCGCAGAAGCCGCGGCAGCCGTGATGGTGTACGGGGCGGAGGTAACGGCCGTGCCGCCCAGCGTGATGCCGGCCGTCAGGCCGGTGCCCGCCGTCGTCGCGGTGAAGGTGCGGATCCAGACGCCGCCGGCCTGCGTCCAGGCTGAGCCCGTGGCCGGCGCGGCGCCCGCCATGGTGATGGTGTCCACAGCCTCAGCCTCGATATCTGCCGGGTTGCCCTGCGCGTCGCGCGGGGTGAAGGTGACGGTCATGCTGTCTCCGGCAGTGAACGTGCCGTTAACGCCGCCGCTGACCTCAAGGGTGGAGGTGGCCGCAGAAGCCGCGGCAGCCGTGATGGTGTACGGGGCGGAGGTAACGGCCGTGCCGCCCAGCGTGATGCCGGCCGTCAGGCCGGTGCCCGCCGTCGTCGCGGTGAAGGTGCGGATCCAGACGCCGCCGGCCTGCGTCCAGGCTGAGCCCGTGGCCGGCGCGGCGCCTTCCGCGCTGATGGTGTCCACAACCGCAGCCTCGATATCTGCCGGGTTGCCCTGCGCGTCGCGCGGGGTGAAGGTGACGGTCATGCTGTCTCCGGCAGTGAACGTGCCGTTAACGCCGCCGCTGACCTCAAGGGTGGAGGTGGCCGCAGAAGCCGCGGCAGCCGTGATGGTGTACGGGGCGGAGGTAACGGCCGTGCCGCCCAGCGTGATGCCGGCCGTCAGGCCGGTGCCCGCCGTCGTCGCGGTGAAGGTGCGGGTCCAGACGCCGTCGGCCTGCGTCCAGGCTGAGCCCTCCTTCTCCTGTAGCCCCGGACCAGTAAATGTGGCAGAGGCAAGATCCACCTCCGTCACACTGTTGCCGGATGCATCCTTCAGAGTCAGTGTCAGTACCACATCCTCCTGACTGGCATAACGCGTACGGTCTGTTTTCAGGGTCGAAGTGGCCTGCGAGACAGAGCCCGCTTTCACTGTGACGGTGGCCTGCGGCTGCGCCAGCTGGATGCCGTTCACAATAGAGCTCACCGTCACCACGCCCGTCCGCGTGGCGCGCATAGTGGCAGTGTAAACTCCGCCAGCAGACTCCTGCACGTCAGAGAAGGTGACGCCGTCCTGACCGCTGCTGAATCTCACCTTCTGGCCGTTAATCGGAATGCTCGCCTCATCACGCAGCGTAAGCATTACAGGCACCGGCGTATCCGTATCGGTAACAGGCTGCCCGACCACCAGTGAGGAGTTAGCATCACTCAGAGTCTGGCTGATGTTGACAGTGATGGTGCCGGCGCTGTAGCCGCGCACATACGGAGTCAGCGTGAAGTGCTCTTCCTGCGTTCCCGGAGTAACCGTCAGGTCATAGCTGCCGGCAGAGGTGCGTACGAAATGCCCCACCCGGGCGAGACCGCGTGCAGCCCGCGCTACGTTTTTGTCGGTATTATCGCTGCGTTCCGTAACAATCTCACTTTCGTCCACGTCAACCGGATTGCCGGCTGCATCACGCAGGGTGAGGGTGACTTTCTGCGCACTGGTGCCGTCCGGGACCAGATTAAGCGACGAAAGGCTCAGGCCCGACAGTGCGGGACTGATGGCTGCCTGTGAAACGACAACACGAGTGCTGGACGCGGCAGAGCGGTTGCCCCGGCCGTCCACGGCAACACCGCGTACCGTATAGGTATTGCCGTGGAGAGCTCTTCCCGGCTGCCAGGCCGGTAGTATAACAGCGTGAGAATGCGGGCCGGAAGACATGATAATCCCTCCGGCCGCCTCCAGCTCTGGCGACTGCCACTCAATGCGCTCAGCAGGATACCGGCTCTTTATCTCCACGCTCAGGGGCTTCTGCTCACCAGCGTAGCCAGTGACCAGCTCCTGGGTCTTCAGGAATATGACCTCTTTCTTTTTGTACTCGAGGACAATGTTGCTGTTGCGCTCGACAAGGTCATGGCGAGCACCGCTCAGACTACGCAGTGCGGCGACGGAGTCAGGACTGGTCTGATGCGCCCAGGATACGCCCGGGGTGTAGCGCAGCTCAAGACCCAGGCGGGAATCGCTGGCCGAGCCCTTGCCCTGACGCTGCTCGGCGTTCAGGGTGAGCAGCGGGAACGGCGTCCAGTTCAGGCCTGCAGTGGCGGCATAAGGGTCCTTCTGGCGGTTGCTGTGTCCGAACAGGCCTACCTCTTCACCGTAGTAGCGCTCAAAGCCCAGCGAGGCGCCGAGCTGCGGCAGCGAAGGAAGCCAGCCGCGGGCGGTAATGTCCCAGCCGTTTGCCGGACGCTCAAGGTAGTCGGTGACGTCCGGGGAGTCCTTCCAGCCCGAGAGGCGCATGTAGCTGTTGGCGCCAAGGCGGAGGTTGTCGCGCCAGTATTCAATACCGAGCCCCGCCCGGGTGTGGCTGCGGGAGAGGTCGTGGTCGATAAAGGCGCTGGCGCCGAGCATGCCGGCGGGCCCGAAGCTGCGCACGCCGAGGCCGAGGGAGGACTGCGTGCGGTCGTCCGCCCGGCGGATACCGCCCTGGGCAAAGGTGAGCAGGTCAGGCGAGTCGTACAGGGGCACCAGGAGGTCGAGAGAGGAGCCCTTCAGTGAGAAGTCCTTATCAACGTCAATGGTGGTGCGCGCTGTGCCGAACTGGCTGAGCCACTGCTGGACTTCGGCACTGGCGTACCCGCTGGCGAGTGATGCAGCAGCATCGGTATCTGGGGCGTTGCTCAAGAAGGTCCCTGCCCGGGATGCGGCCTGGGCAAGGCGTACGGCGGCCTGATTGTCGTTCACGTCGGCGGTCGCGGTGGTGTCGCGGTTTGGCTGAACGGCGGAGGCAATAGCCGGGGTAAAGGCAACAGATAATGGAGAGCAGAACTGCACCAAAAGTGTGGCGATTGCAGTTTTCCGAATAAGAACTTTTTTCACAGTTTAATATTCTTCCTGATGGAATGAATCACTGCGGTACTTTAGAATCGAAGTGTGTTTTTTTGGAATGTAATTTTGTTGATTATAGTTATATTAGTTTTATGTGTGTTGAAAGTTTATTTTTTTGGATATAAAAGCCAGTGGAATGAGTGCATGTTGTGGTCGGGGCATGGTGACTGGCGGAGTTTACGGTGTATGGAAAAAAAACCGCCCGGGGAGGGCGGAAAAACCACATCCAGAAAAACAGGGGTATGCACTGCAATACAATGTTCAGAAGAATCATGACAGGCTATGCTGGCAATTGACAGGCTATGATGGGACGACTGGAGTGCAAAATAACACGTATCACTCTGTACATGACGGAGGGGGACGAAAAACGAGATCAGATATTAGCCATTTATAACACATCCTTTTATCTCTGCAACCGGCTGAACCGTACCGGGTTTCTGGGAGACTAAACTCTCAGTGAAAGAAGAACCGAAATGTTATCCAAAACGAGCCAACCGTTATATGCCCCCTTTGATGAAAAGGCGATCCGTGCGGCTTCGGCCAGCCATTATCAGACCCAGCAGCCGTCCTATCCGTCGAGACGGGTCTGTTGCTGCCAATGTGACAAGCTTGTGTTACATTTCGCTGATTATCGAAGGTCTTCACCTTATTAGGTCTGTTAGTTCACTTCGCAAACACCTTTAAACTGCTTCCCTTTGCCGTGTAACGGGCTTTCCCCATCACAGACTACTGCGGAAGCTCCGCCAGCCAGCGAGTCATCGGAGCCATGCCCCCTTAACATCCGTCGCTGACTTTCCCCGGTTCACCTTTCAGCTTCCGTCAGGGAAGCCTTAACTGACTGGAAGTCTGTGTGGCTCAATATCATCTCGTTGCGTTCCCCTAGCAGTTACTGAATGTAGCCATCCGGACTGATTGTCGTTCACGTAGGCGGTCGCGGTTTGGCTGAACGGTATAGGCAATAGCCGTGGTAAAGGCAACATATCATAGAGAGGAGCTGGACCAAAAGTGTGGCGAGTCATGTGAAAACATGGAATTGTGGAGGATTGTTGGAAGACGGACATTTATAGCAAAGGAAAATCTGGCACGAGGAAATACTAGCTGTTTTGTCAGCCAAAATGAGCATTCGCGCTATAGCTGCTACGCTTAATTCTAGTCCTTAGACGATCCCTACTGAAGTTCAGCGTAATCGAGGCAGGCGCTATTACAAAGCTGTTGGTGCAAATAGTATATCAAAAAGAACAAAATCGTGCTTACTGGAACAGAACTTACCGATGTGAGCGCTTGGTAGTGATTAGCTTATGTAGCATTAATCATAAATATATTCGCCGGTATTATCGTGGTTGGAACTTTTCACTCGTAACCTTGAACGGCATTATCATCGGCTGCCCGAGTTTGTTCCAGCATATTTTTAAACTCATTTAAAGGTACAGGTATACTGAAATAATAACCCTGAAAATGTGTCACCCCCATTGCTCTCAGCATTTGTTTTTGTGTCTCGTTCTCTACACCTTCAGCTATTATAGCGCAGCCCAGCTTTCTGGCCAGATTAATAATGCTGGAAATCACATATTGACAAACTCTATCATTTTCAACACCGGAAGTAAACATCTTATCGATTTTTAGATAGTCAGGAGAGAAAAGCTTTACATAGCTGTAGTTGGCATTTCCTGTTCCAAAGTCATCCAATGACAATGCAATATGACGTTCTTTTAATGACTCTATAACTTCCTGTGTTTCTAAACTGTCGGTAATTATTTCCCTTTCGGTTACCTCTAGGACGATACGGAAAAGATTGGGTGAAACAAACCGTGAAAAATAATCACATAATGAGAGTATGTCTTTGTTTTTAAAATGCCATGCACTTACGTTGAAACAAATAATGAGAGGAGTATAGCCGGCGAAACTGAATTCTTTCAATTCTTTTGCCGTATTTATAAAGCAGATGCTTGTCAGTTCTTTAATAGTGCCGTTCTCTTCCGCCAGTTTGATAAATATATCGGGTGCGATATAATCCTTACCGGGTTCTAACCAGCGAAGAAGTATCTCACCGCCTGCAATTTGCTCATTCTCTGCATCATAAATCGGCTGGATCCAGGGTGAGATTTCAGCTTTTTTTATCGCTTTATGAAGACGGGCATCAAGCGTTTTACGATAAAGAACGTACCGGCTCATAAGAAAACTGGTCAGAACCGAAAAAAATACAACTAAAGCTATTGAATCCCAGGAATGTTGCAGGAAAGTAGAAAATGTGTATATCTGTGAAATATCCGCTACGATTGAGAAAGGATACAGCGAAGAATCTTGAGAGATCGTTTTCTCAACTCCTAGCTGGGTGATAACGATACCATCCTTGCTCATAAATTTATTACCTACCTGTATATAAAAATGTGATTTACTGTCTATTAGCTTCAGTATATTGTACAGATAATACCCATCGACACCGGCCAGCACAGAATTTCCATAGCTCGTAAGGTTACGATAGACAATAAGAGAGCGGTAAGGTGTCAGTTCGTTTCCATTAAGCAGTAACAGTTTTCCCTGCGTGTAATCTTTTCCATCAACGTCAAAATGTCTGCTGCCGTAGACAGTTGTACAGTAAATCTGATTGTACTTAGCAAGATTAATAGAACGGACATCAGGAATTGCAGCAACATGTGCCCGCAGAGCTGAAAGAACCGAATCTGTGCAGGTACTTCCAGCATACATGGCGCCTTTTTCAGAGGCTGACTTTGCATGCCCTAATATTGCCTCAACTCTTACTGCGGCCTGCACAAGCTGATTGCGTGTCTGTTGCTCAAGCATTGATTCCATTTTCCAGTAACTGAATGCGAGACCTGAAATAAAGATTACAAAGAAGACAAATGCATTAAAAAGCCATATCGGAAATTCTAAGTTTTTCATAGTATCTGGCATCTTAATATACGGGAGGCTGTACTTAATAAAGTAGCATGAAAAAAGATATTTTGCATGCGTGCAGGATAAACAATAGTAATTCAGATTGCTCAATAATATGTAGTCTAATGAAATATTAGGGCATTATGCTACGTGTCAGCCTATTTTTCTCCTGCAGATCCCTCGCAGCAGCCTCAGTTAGTTCCCACTGCTGCTTCCCTCAGCCGCCCGCTCCTTACATCCGGCTGCGAACTGGCTTATCTGCTTCGCCATTCGGACTCTTATATAGTGCCACCCTCCACCCTCCACTCGCCGCCGCCGCGACATTATATGCTGCTGTAAAGGTTATACATAGCGCTATAAATTAATATTTATGTAATTGAAATATTATCTTTCAATAACCACCCTGTCCTTCCTATTATTTTTCCGCAATTAGAGCGACCTAATTCCATAAACCGTCGCCGCATTGCTGCATCATGCGCAGCGGTAAATTAAAGCCACTATGCGCCTGCCTTGCGGTTTTTTCAGGCAGATTTGAGGAACACTTTAATCTTGTCCGCAGGATGCTTCATTTTGTGGATGCGCCCTGATTTTCCGCCCGGCAATCCTGCTTTATCCTGGAATCAAGCGCCACAAAGATGCAGAACTGCGGTTTTATTGCCTGGATGCAGGAATGCTGCTTACTGCTTTTACTGACTGGAGTTTCTGGTGAAAAACACCCATATTACCCGCGCGCCGCTGTTCCTCGCGCTTATTTTCGTTATGCCTTCCGCCAGCTCAGCGGAGCCACAAACCAAACTGGAGCAGAAGACCACCACCTACTCTGTCGGCCTAAGTGCAACCCGTCTGATATACACACCGGGCTCGACAGGGGTTTCCGTCACTATCAATAACCCGAACGATTTCCCTGTTCTTGCCCAGAGCGAAGTTTCTCCTGATGATGGTGGGAGCCGTGTACCGTTCTCGGTTACCCCTCCCCTGTTCAGACTTGACGCAGGCCAGCAGAGCCGTGTGCGCATCATAATGACCGGCGACAGCAGCCCGAAGGATCGTGAATCCCTCAACTGGTTCTGCGTGACAGGTATCCCGCCTGAAAAAGGGGACGCCTGGGATGAGCGCAAGGACGCCAAAAACGGCAGCGCCACACTTGACGTTAAGGTTAAGCTTCGTCAGTGCATCAAACTCTTTACACGGCCTGCAGGTCTGAGCAGCACCCCGGAAGCGGCAAGCTCAGAGCTCACCTGGTACCGCGATGCTAAAGGGGTGCGGGCGATGAATAACTCGCCTTATTTCATTAACCTCAAGACCATCTCTGTGGGTGGAAAATCCATTGATGCCCCGGACTATATCGCGCCGTTCAGCAGTCGCATCTACACCGTATCCGGTGGTACCGGTCCGGCCAGCGAGCTGAAGTATGTGGTGATTAACGACCTGGGCGGTGATAGCGCGCAGGTAACCGCCCGTATTCAGTGATGATTTTCATCTTTAGTTTTCCGGGGAGCCATCAAACCATGCGTATTACTGCGATATTTTGCGTGCCTGCCGTTTTGACCTGCCTGACACTGTTTTCAGAGTCTGCGGCCGCACGCACCTATACTTTCGACCCGGCTATGCTGGGAGAGGCCGGGGTCGGAGCAGACATAAGCCTTTTTAACGAAGGTGCGCAACTGCCGGGAACCTATATGGTCGACATTCTGCTCAATGGCCAGCGAGTGGACAGCCGGGAGGTTGTGTTCTCGCTGGTGCGTGAGGATAACCGTCCCGTGCTTTAGTCCGCTGGAGCGGAAGCGAGTGCAGTGCAAACTATACACTCCCTGCAAGTCCGGGAGCTTCAGGCGTCCATACCATACAGGCGACGTGCCGCTGACGGCACCCACAGGAGAATTAGATGAGAATTCTGAATGCAATCTTGCGGGCGACCCTGGTCGCCATAATCCTGAGTTTCCTGCAGTCGCTTCCGGCATCGGCAGACATTCCGCATATCGATTTTCGCCCGGAAGCGACCCGAACCGCCGGGCCTGTTGCAGACGGCTCCCTGCTCGGAAGGGGGCGGGTGACCTGGAATGGGCCGCATGAAGGTTTCCGTCTGTGGCTGGAAGGAGGTCAGGATGCTGGCGATTATCGTCTTGCACTCACCTCCCCCGGTGGTACAGGTCTTCCACTTCGGGTCAGGATTGAGACCGACGAGCCGGCGACCGCAGAAGATGCAGGACGTGGCCTGCGTATTCTGAGTAGTCAGAACAGTGTCAATTTCAGGATAGTTACGGACGGCCATCAGGAGGCAAGCCCCGGCATGTGGCGGTTGCTTATCGGGGCGTCAACGGTGCTGAGCCTCTAAAACACAACTCCTTTTACTGTGACCATGGGTACGAAAGGCCAGTAATCTTCGGAATCCGTAAAGTGTGTTTCAGCAGGGTCAAAACCCAGAATAATGGAAAAAAGATGATTTATAAAATGAAAAAACTGGTTTTTGCCAGTGCCCTGATATGGTCGTCAGCATCCGTCCTCGCCGCTGACTTCAGCGATCGAGCAGTATTTTCTGATGGCGGTACGGCAGAGACGCTCGTAACCTTTCAGGCGCCTGCTGATGCCTTTGAGCTTGATGTCACTGGCTATGTGCTACCTGCTGGCGCGTTTGCTGGCCAGCTAGGACGCCGTATAGTCGCGGAGTTTGAGATTAAAACCAAGGTGCCGCGATATATCGCTTTCGCTTTTGCTAACCCCGAAGGTCTTGAATCAATGGCTATTTCTCCAGTTATTCCAGGTACAGGTGTTACAAATGCGAGGATGATATTTTCCTTGTTGGATATAGATGATTTACCTTTGACTTCTGAACCAACTACATTTTTACCCGCTGACTCCGTTGCAGGTTATTGGGAGATAACAGAGAAAATGGTTACCTATCAAAAAGCGTTTATTTTTGCTGAAGGCAGCATTTATAACAATATTGTGAGTAGTAATTTATTCCCCGGTCGATACGAGGTAAAGATTAAGGCTGCGGTATATAATCCTTGAGCGATTCCAAGCTCAATTAGTAGGGAAATAAGGATGAAAAATTTTATTAAAACTATCGGACTCACTTGTCTGGCTCTCACCAGTCAGGCCGGAGCATTTACCTTATCTCAGATCACTGAGTCCTCGGGAATGGTGGAAGTTCTTTATCCTGCCAACCAACTGACACTGAATATCTTCACGCCACCTAACCTGCGTCCGGGGACGTTTGCTCCTGGTACAACATGGGCAAACATAACTCTGCAGGCCGAGGGGCCAGGTCTGCTCGGTTTGCGGTGGTCTCCAGACCAGCCAAGGGCGGAAGTTTATAGGCGTGAGAGAATCGCGGTTATTTATGGCTACTATAATCCACGCAATAAACTCAAGGTCGAATTTTGGATGCCAAACGCGAACTGGAAGGATGTGGAGGGCGAGAGCTTCTTCGTCCTGAATACTGCCGCCAGCAATATCGGCATGGACGCCACTCTTAATTCTTCATCTGAAGAAACTACCGTCGTGGCTGATCGTTATGAGGCTCGCCTAGAAGCTGCTATATACCGGCCATAAAAGATAAGGCAGAATCCGTACCATGAAGACAAGGTGCCTGCTATTAAAGATTAGCCTAAAGGTACAGGAATAAGTATGAAAGGACTATCGTAATAATTCTGGTTATCGCATCAATACCAGCAGGAAAAGTTATTGTGCAGGATATATTGACCACCACAAACGTAGCGTAAAAACCCATTCATTATATAATTAAATCACAAAGATAGTTTAAAGAAGCTTTGACATCAAGTGAAAAGCATCATGAGTGTTTTCATAAATTCAAGTAACGTGAAGTACGAACCATAAAACAACAAAGGTATAATGTGAATCATAAACGCAAAGCACTCCTTGTCACGGATAATAATTTTCTGGCTGAAGGGGTTGTATCTGTCTTTAGGTATAAATTAAGTCATTTAAAAGTAGAGGTTATTAAAATCACACATGAGGATTTTAGCATGGTTGAAAATTTTTGCGCAGATTCTTTTGAGGTGGTATTTATAGATATCCCACCTCCTCCATTTTATTTTGGGGGGGGGGCTGGAAGCATCTTAAGAAATAGAAGATCGGCAATGAAAATATCACTACCATCCATTTTAAAAAAAATAAAGATAATAAAACCAAACAAAAAAAATAATTTTTCTTTTGAGTGCCTTTCACAAAAAGAAATAGAGTTCTTAAGCCTGGTATTGCGTGGCGCCACAGAGAGAACTATCAGCAAAGTAATGAATATTTCTGTTAAAACAGTAAGCGCGCATGGTCGTAATGTGCGAATAAAAATGGGGTTGGAAAATAGGAACCATTTTCTTCAGTTTGTCAATTTCATGAGGGTAATATAGCGTTCTTGTGCTATAAAACATAGAAGGGATTGAAAAAAAACAAATTTAAATTATACTTAAGAATGCATACTTCAATAGTTGAGTTCGCTATGAATATTATCATCAATAACCAAGTTGTCTTTAACCAAGATGAATTTACACTAACCCTTGTAAGGCAGCCTGAAAGTTATATTAAGTTACAACCAATAACATCGTTAGTGCTTTCTGAGCTACTTGAGAAAAGTAATAACACCATATCACGGGAGGAGTTGCTTGAAAATATCTGGGTTGGTAGGGGGTATGCACCATCCAATGCTAGTTTAAATAATAGCATAGCAGCCATAAGAAAAAGCTACTACACATTGACTAACGATGAGTTGCATTTAAAAACAATACCTAAGGTTGGATACGAATTTTATTGTGATAAATATATAGATAATAATAATGAGAATGAAATTCCAGATGTGTTGGAAAATAAAAAAGAAAGTCGTTACAGCCCCAGTGCATACGCATACAAAATAATGAATTTGTTATCATTGTTTTCTTTGGTTTTTTTATCCTTGTATTTTTATTTTGAAAGTGTTGGTTTTAATGAATTTAAGAGTAAAACCTATAGTGAGATTGAAAAAATAGGCATTTGTAATATTTATGGATATAACTCATTCGCACCTAAAAAAAACTTTGATAATAACATCAAGAAAGATCTCAATTTTGATGAGTGTTACGGCGCTAAAGATGGAAGCTCAGTTGATATATATTTAGATTTCAATACCCAAGGAGGCAAATATATTTTCTATACCACATGCAAAAATAAAAAAGGTGAAAATTTAGAACAATGCATGAATTACAAGATATCGCACTCAACAAGGTGATTCACATGAACAAAAGAGGGTTTGTGTTTTTTCAAATAACAGTGGTATTGATTGCTGTGTTTTTTTTATGTACATATTATTTCTTTGTGGATAGAACATTTACATGCGTCGCAGATGTTAATTTTATAGTAAATAAAAACAATGAATCAATTAAATTGGATAGTGATTACGATTTTGTTTTGAAACCTAACAATAAGGCTACAATGCATATAAATGGTACGCTAATATTTAATGATAAAAGATATGAACTAAACAGGACTTACTTCATTGAATATACCCGCAAACATAATAGCTTGTATTATGAAATGCTCATAGTAAATAAAGATAAACATAAACTTGATAACACTCCTGATGAATTATTTGAGGCGTATTTTATGGCGCAAAATATAAGTATACCTTTTTATCTTAAAGTGTCAAAGATACGTAATAATTTATACTTAACTGAAGGGCTTAAAAGAACATATTTTACCTGTTTGAGATCGTAATCAAGTATTAATAGTCGAATTAACCGAGATGGCACGTTTGCCCTGCACTTTCTTGAATAAATTGAAATATTATACATGAAATCATGTATGAGGGCGCGCCAGTGAACGGAGTGATTGAATCATAAACCAACCCCAAATTCATCATATGCGCAGTAAAATAATGTCATCCGCAGCAGAAGGAGCTTAAGACTGTTGGTCACGTCACTATGAAATGCACCTAAAGAAAAACAGTTTCACGATCCCTCACCGAAAGACGCCTGTTACCGTGCTGGAGAATCCGTGCGTTTGCTAAATAACAAATTAAAGTCATCGATAAATAGCGGAAACGCCCATGTACAAGATGAAGCAACTGTGCGGCAGCTGCGAGAGTATGATGGTCTGGCAGCAGATGCCCTTTTCATGGTGCGTGCACTTAACAAAAGACAAAGGCAGGTATGCCAGAAAGTGATCTTATCGCCTGGAAACACAACATGCTACTGAAATACTTTCCTGTATTTTTTATTTAACAAATAATGTGAAGTCATGAAATGCGTTTCTTGAGAGACAGAATGACTTATTTAAAATAAGGGCTATATATGAAAGATTTAAATATCGGATTGACTGTGAATTTAAAAGACTATATCTATGGGCCTGATGCAGGGATTAATCCTGATACAGGAGAAGACCTCACGGAAAAATTGACCGCGTTACTTGATGTTAGTAATTCTGCAAAGAAAGGGATTTTCTTTCCGCCTGGAGTCTATCTTTTTTCTAATGATGTAATTATGAAGTCCTACAATTCGCTGAAAGGTTCTTTCAGCGGCACTGTATTCCGAGGTATCTCTGATAGTGGTAATGCTGTGATGTTTGGTGACTGCACATATGTTAATACAGTCACCACGTTAAGCATCGAAAATATTATTTTTGATAATGCTATTGTGAACTTCTACGGACGTAAAACGAATATAAGCATAAGTCATAATGTGTTTATCAACACCATAACATCTACTGATGTAGCGCAGCTCACCTGCTCTACGCACCCCTATATAATTAAAGGTAACGTTTTCATGCGTGGTAGAGGTTATGCGGGGGTTGGTCTTAGTACTTATGGAAACGCTCCTGGATTAGTTATCGAACAAAATTTCCTTGGTTCAGTGGTTGATATCGATACGGCAAAACCGTGGCTCGATGATGAAACCCAGGTGATGCTCGCAATTTTACTTAAGTTGCGCAAAGCTGGTTCTATTTCATTCGACGACGTACAGGGGGATTTTGTTGCTGGCTGGTACTCCACAAGTAATCTGAAGAAAGCCTTATTTCGTAAAAACTTCTTCGTAGGTAGTCAGGAAATGTATCTCTTCAATCCAGCAACAGGTAAAGAGGATATTAGCCGTGACCATAACATATATATCAAGCAGTATGACCAGGTTGAAGTCGTACAAAATTATTTTGGTGGTTGGCCTTGCGATGATAATCCTTCTGGGCAGTTAAAGTTCCGTAACGCTAAAGGTCTGATTTTCGCAGGAAACTATCTGCAAGGTATTTCCTTCAATGCACGACCATATGACGATGTTAATAATGTCTGGTGGATTATGCAGGACACCTACATTTTTAATAACTACATCAATAATGGGATGGTTAGTTACTGGCAAAATTTTGGTGACAGTGGAGAAAAATCAATCAGGATTTTAAACTATCTGGTCTTTTCTAATGAGTTCATTAATTGCGGAGGTTCTAAGGCATTAATTTCATCACCATCAAGGACTTTTTCACCCAATCAGTTCCTGTGTGCTGAAAACCGTTTCATTGATACTGGAAAGCTAGTGCCGACAATCGGAGTTTTTGTCGAGACAGATATAAATACTTTGCGAGGAATGTTGCCTGAGTATGCTTATAAGTATCTAGAAGTTAAGCCAATAATGCCTTGAGTGCTTTATTTAATTTAATCTTGAGCTCTCAGGGCATTTAATTATTAGTGCAGGCTTCACTGATTGCCAGCACTAATATTCACTCATTCTTATATACTAGGTAAATTAAGGTGGTAATTAAGAGCTTTGCTTTTGCGCAAGACTACGATATGCATTGCACTCGAGGATTGATATATTTAGTCTGGCACGCTATTAAGCGTGAAGCCGGAATTTTAATGTCCATTTTGAACTTGACTTTGTGGATTAATACGACAGTCAGAATAAAGTGTGGCAATGCAATTTATTCTAGAATGCCGATCGGTAATTGCACTAACATTGCTCCAGTATGAATGATATCTTAAATTTTCATAAACTCACATTAGTAACTGCATACAGGCCGAACCTTATAGCAGTAACTTTAAAAAAAATTTTAATAAAAATCTCCATAACATTTTTGCGAGTATTCTTAGCTTCCTAAACAAGCATATGTAGTTTAATCATGATTTTTTGCTTTTGGTTTGAACTGCCCCAGTATTAGTTACAACCGTTGAGCTCTTATAGGCTGCTCCCGCCCCGGTAGACGATCCTGCCCTATAGTTTGAGCACAGGAGGAGCGTATGGGCACACCACGATTTACACCTGAATTTAAGGAAGAAGCCGTCCGTCAGATAACAGAACGCGGTTATTCCGTTGCCGAAGTATCCGATCGTCTGGGCGTTTCTGCGCACAGCCTCTACAAGTGGCTACGGGCTATCAAACCTGATAACAGCGAACAGCATGCCCGGGATTTACTGGAAGCCAAAAGCGAGATCCTGAAACTCCGGGCGCAGCTAAAACGCACCGAAGAAGAACGGGATATCCTGAAAAAGGCCGCGCGGTACTTTGCAAGGGAGCCCGACTGAAGTACCGCTTTATCAATGAACACCGCACTGTATGGGGTGTGATGACGATGTGTCGGGTACTGAATGTCGCCCGGGCCGGGTTCTATGCGTGGCTGCACAACCCGGTCTCGGCGCGTGATAAAGATAACCAGCGTCTGCTGATGCTTATCCGCGACTCATATTCACTGAGCGGAGGCGTATACGGTTACCGGCGGGTTCATGGCGACCTGAGCGAAATCGGGGAGACCTGCGGCAAAAACCGGGTGGGTCGTATTATGCAACAAAACCGGATCAAAGCCGTGCGCGGCTATAAAGCGCCGCGTCGTATCGCCGGCCGACCTTCAGTGGTTGCCCCTAATCGCGTGCAGCGGCAGTTTACTGTTGTCCGGGCCAATCAGGTCTGGGTTACAGACATCACTTACATCCGCACCTGGCAGGGCTGGCTGGTCGATGAAGCCCACTCTCTCTCGCGAACTGGCTCTCGACGCGCTGATGATGGCCGTCTGGCGTCGAAAACCGGACGGTGAGGTTATCGTACATAGCGATCAGGGCAGCCAGTACGGCAGTGACGACTGGCAGCGCTTCTGCCGGGCTAATAACCTGGCCCCGAGCATGAGCAGGCGTGGCAACTGCCAGGATAATGCGGTGGCCGAATCGTTCTTCAGTTCGCTGAAAAAAGAGCGGATCAGAAAACGCATCTATAAAACCCGGGATCTGGCCCGGGCCGATATCTTCGATTACATTGAAGTGTTCTACAACCGGGCCCGGCGCCACAGTCACCTCTGCGGCGTCAGTCCGGAGGCCTTCGAACAGGCCTCATCGTGAGGACAGAATTTGTCTACGGGCGTGGGGTCAGTCCAAAGATTGTAACGAAGACTATATTGGTTGACACTGCTGGAATATTTCACCCAGCAGTGTCAGAAGTATCTTAAGCGGTGTAACTCGAAGCGTCGAAGGTTACGACATAGTTCCCGGGGACAATATTTTGTTGACCTTCACTAATGATATCAGTAGCGATTCCCCCAGCGGAATTTTTCACGAAGTAGGTATCATTACCAATGTTTGTTTCGGTTAATCCATCAATATTAAAACTCGCATAAAGGATATCACCATTTTCGTTGATAATTTTCGCTGTGTAATTATTATTCAGAAGAATCTGATTTGTATTTGAAGGACTCCAACGAATACCTAAATTTTGTGTATTATCAGTACTTTTTACAGAAATAGAAGCAAGTCGTTTACTTTCCTGATAATCGCCAGAGGTCAAATCCGTGCGTGGGGTAATTTTCAGAGTAATTGGTCCTGTAGGACTGCTGAAGCTAATAGTGGAACTAGTAGTAGTCTCATCTTGAAAACTTGCAGCTGTTGACATGTTAGATGCGGCCATTCCTGCAATAGCTAGAATAGATAAAGTAATTTTTTTCATTTTCATTATACCTGTGAGTCTGTGAGTTTTTTGTTTGAGCTAAACGGAGTTGTTTTAGCTGGTACGATATTAAATGAAAAAAAACAAGCTCAAAACATAATATCGAAATTAATAAAAAATTAGATTAAAATCACACAAATCAATTTTTTTTTTGACTTTTTTGTCCGTTTTTTTGTAATCCATGAAATTATCTACTTATATACCCATATGCAATTGACAGATCTAACTTCGCTATACGCTCGCGCCCTGTTTTTGGTACTGACGAGAACATGGTGAACACTTTTTAACATCCTTTACTCATGGTGATCGACTGTTTCTTCCGGTCGTTCCCCCCCACTTTGCTGCTTTACCACCATA
The DNA here is from genome assembly GCF_004006055.1 of Enterobacter sp. N18-03635. Taxonomy (NCBI): domain Bacteria; kingdom Pseudomonadati; phylum Pseudomonadota; class Gammaproteobacteria; order Enterobacterales; family Enterobacteriaceae; genus Enterobacter; species Enterobacter sp. N18-03635. The sequence continues at coordinate 102,002 of NZ_CP034768.1, forward strand.
ATTCGTAACAGTTATCCTCCTGCATCTCATTAAGTACGACCTGTTCTCTCCTGAACGCTTTACCTGCGTTCAGACTGATACCTCTGACACTCAGCTTTCCTCTGATACCTACTTTCCTGACTATCCCCACTTCCTCATATTCCGGTGGAGATATATTGCTGCTGTATTGCCGCACAGAAGGCTGAGAACGCGAGGCCGCCAGAGCACTAGCGCATATCGCTTTCTGCTACTGCGATTTTACCCTTATGCTCACGCTTTGGCCGTTCCGGTTTGTAATGCAGTAACAACAGGTTATTCTCGCTCATTATCCTGTAAAGCCCTTTGGCGTTTACAGATGTCAGCCCTTCTGTACAACCCCGCTTACGCAGGATGGCCCACACTCGTCTATAGCCGTAACCAGGCATATCGCAGATGATGTCGAGGATGTCCAAAAATATTTAAGCGTCAGCTTCGTCATAATTACGCCGGTAACTGCGCCTGTACTGCCAGTTGGCAGACAGCTTAATCCGTTCTGACAATGGTTTCGGACGGGGTCATGGCGATTTGAACGAAATCGGGCAAACCTGCGGCAAAAACCGGGTGGGTCGTATTATGCAACAAAACTGGATCAAAGCCGTACGCGGCTATAAAGCGCCGCGTCGTATCGCCGGCCGACCTTCAGTGGTTGCCCCTAATCGCGTGCAGCGGCAGTTCACCGTTGTCCGGGCCATTCAGGTCTGGGTCACTGATATAACTTATAGTGTGCCCGGAGTTCAGGGCGAGCATGGATGCTCAAATGAACCACAAGTCTGTCTGGAATATTGAACCGGTAACTCACGATGAGAAATCCAACAATCCCGCCGGGTGTGGCGGCGGTGAACCTGAGCGGCAGTGACCCGCTGCATGCCTGCAGGGCGGCGTAATATCGCCGTTGCTGTCGAATATCATGCTCAATGAGTTCGATCAGTATCTGCTCTAACGCTACCTGAGCTGGAAAGCCAGAAAGGATCGCTGGTACTGGAATAACAGTATCCAGCGGGGCCGAAGTACTGCAATCAGAGAATACTGGCAATGGAAACCCGCTGTGGCGTACTGCCAATATGCCGGTGACTTCGTGCTTATCGTCAAAGGCACCAAAGCACAGGGGGAAATTATCAGAGAGGATTGTCGGGGTGTGCTCGAAGACAGCCTGAAAATCAGGCTTAACATGGACAAGACCCGAATCACCCATGTTAATGACGGCTTTATCTTTCTGGGTCACAGGAGCATCCGCAAACGCAGTCGTTATGGCAGGATGCGGGTGGGCTCGACGATTCCGAAGGAGAAAACCAGAAACTTCGCTGCATCACTGTTATCAGGCAATTACAGTGAAAGCAAAGTTGATATGGCTGAACAACTCAACCGGAAACTTAAAGGCTGATCTCCGTTCTACCAGTTCATTGATTTTAATGCAAAAGTCTTCAGTTATATTGACCGTGCCGTGTTCTGGAAGCTGGCTCACTAGCTGGCCCGAAAATACCGTAAAGGTATCGCTTCCCTGATGAGGTGGTGGTGTAAATCACCGAAACCGTATCAGAGCAAAACGTAGGTTTTATTTGGTAAAACCAATCGCGGCAAGCTCAGTGGCGAAATACTATACCGGCTGGTAGGGCAAGGCAAGAAGCTGTTCCGCTGGCGTCTATCCGAAGGTAATCCCTATCTGAGGACGGAAACCAGAAACACGTATACATCGCGCTTTAAAGAAGTGGCAATGGCGTTCTCCAGCATTTAAATAGAGCCGGATACGCTTAAAGGTGCACGTCCGGTTCGGGGAGGAGAGGCAGGGAAATAGTCCGACTACGCCCTGCCTCTTACTCCACACCGCACCAGCCAAGGCTGGTTGTATCTGGCGATGGTTATCGATCTCTTCGCCTGTTACATAGTGGGCTGGCAGATGAAACTGACTTTATCGCGCGATCTGACACTAGATACGCGATGATGGACTGATGACGAGGAAAACCCACAGTTGGGTCTTCGTATACTCAGACCAGCGCAGCTAGTGAGGCGCTTGATCGGTCAGTGCATCGCTTTTTTTCTGAAGCCGGGTCAGATTGCTATATGTCGAGATTCCTTTTCAGAACGGCTGCCGAAGTTCATTCGGCAGAGTTTATACTGCTGTGCCTGAAGATGGTCTATTTCACGTTCCGGTTGCTTGGTTTTTCCTGCAGGGCAAGGATCAACGCATCCTGTTCGTTAAATATAAAAGTGTTGTCAGAATAGATGTAGTTAATAAGCCTGAGTTTTCTCAGGCCTATTATAGCGGCATGTAGGATATATAATTTACTGATACAAATCATTTTTTTAAGGATTATATATCGCCCCTTCAACACTTAATGTATATGTGCCAGCATTAATTTTATGCTCTCCCGCTAACATTGCACTAAACGTATAACTCGGCGTTGTTGTTTCTGTTATAATCATATCTATGCCATTAATAGATGAATAACTCACTGCATCACCTACAAGCTGCAAAGGTAATTCATGTGAAAAGTTTTTCCCTTTTCCTTTTAGGATAGTTTTACTCCCGGAGGTTTCTGTTACTTGATTTGAATTGGTTGGACTGAATCTGAGCGCTAAACGTTGTGATGAACCATTGTCGGTCGTTATCTTAATATCAGCAATCTTGGTCCCCTTAGGATAGTCATTTTCAATTAATTCCATAGGTATTATAGCAATTGTAATAGGGACTGGTGCCTTTTTAACCTCAAAAGTCACTTCCTTATAAACATTATCGGAAAAGCTAGCGGCAAAACTACTAGCGTTAACAATCAGAAGGGTTGCAATTGTAAGGGGTTTTAAATTTTTCATGGCGTTTCTCGTTTGCATTAGATTAATTTTTTTCAAAAAATTAGTTACTGTAATTTTGACGTCCTTTGCCATATTTTTGCCTCAAATTGTTTAAGTATCATTGAGGAAAAAATCTAAGCTTCACAGTTAATGCTATTTAAACTAGCTAAGTTGACCTATTCCTATATGTGAGAGCCTTTCTATTAGCGTTTTTTCATCTGGCATTCTTTTCAGGAGCATTGCAACCCGCCGGCTGCAAATGCTATGTCAATCGTTATATACCGCAGCCTGAATTGAGACCGGGTACACACCCGGTTCAATCTCCTGACGTGTAGCCAGGCTAATGTCCGCCTCTACCGGCCCCTTCAGCCCGGAGACGTAAAACGTCTCTGTACCCAGCAAAGTCGCTGTCAGGTCATAAATGTTCAATATCAGCTTCAAAGTTTTTTTTGGCTGTGTTTTGTTTTTCACCGTCACGACATTGCCGTTCACCCCCTGACTTGGGGACTGCAACCAGCGGAATCCAATCTTCTCGTCACGCTCACTGCTGGCGCGCAGAGTTGCTACTTTCGTACCAGCTTCCATCGTCACGCTAGCGTACAGACCTGTGATTTGCTCGAGCGTCAGGGTGACACTGTTTCTGTCGCGTGTGAATTCCAGCGAGACGTCTGCATTTATGCGGTCACTGAAGGCATCGGATAATGCCGGTGCAGACAATCCCGCCATGACGCCTGCAATAATCAGCTTTGTCATCTTTATATTCATGTTAATCATTCCGATTGTTATGTATTAACAAGGAAATAGCCTGGGCAGGAATTACGGGTTGTACACTGCGGCATCAACAGCTATAAGGTATGATCCCGGCATAATGTCTTGGTTTGCGGCGAGAACAATATCATTAGTCAGCTTGCCGGCAACATCAGACACGAAGAATGTGTCGGTTCCCTCCGTTATCGGACTCACGCCTTGTTTCTCAGCAAATGCCAGAGTCACGTATGTATTTGGCTCACTCTCATGATTAACCTGAACAATTCTGCCATTTTCCTGAATGCTCTGATATATTTTATCGGACCAGCGGAAGCCCAGTTGTGCTGGGTACTCGCTAATCACACTCAGATGCGCAATTTTCGTGCCAGCTTGTATATTTTGCCCCGCGGACAGATTCTTAGTCTGGCTCAGTGTCAGTTTCACCTTGTTAAGCTGGCGGGCATAGGTCAGGTCAGCCTCGATCACCTGACGATCGCTGAAGTCAGCGGCGAGGACGGATGCTGACGACCATATCAGGGCACTGGCAAAAACCAGTTTTTTCATTTTATAAATCATCTTTTTTCCATTATTCCGGGTTTTGACCCTGCTGAACCACACTTTACGGATCCGAAGATTACTGGCCTTTCGTACCCATGGTCACAGTAAAAGGAGTTGTGTTTTAGAGGCTCAGCACCGTTGACGCCCCGATAAGCAACCGCCACATGCCGGGGCTTGCCTCCTGATGGCCGTCCGTAACTATCCTGAAATTGACACTGTTCTGACTACTCAGAATACGCAGGCCACGTCCTGCATCTTCTGCGGTCGCCGGCTCGTCGGTCTCAATCCTGACCCGAAGTGGAAGACCTGTACCACCGGGGGAGGTGAGTGCAAGACGATAATCGCCAGCATCCTGACCTCCTTCCAGCCACAGACGGAAACCTTCATGCGGCCCATTCCAGGTCACCCGCCCCCTTCCGAGCAGGGAGCCGTCTGCAACAGGCCCGGCGGTTCGGGTCGCTTCCGGGCGAAAATCGATATGCGGAATGTCTGCCGATGCCGGAAGCGACTGCAGGAAACTCAGGATTATGGCGACCAGGGTCGCCCGCAAGATTGCTTTCAGAATTCTCATCTAATTCTCCTGTGGGTGCCGTCAGCGGCACGTCGCCTGTATGGTATGGACGCCTGAAGCTCCCGGACTTGCAGGGAGTGTATAGTTTGCACTGCACTCGCTTCCGCTCCAGCGGACTAAAAGTTTACCTTTTACCGGCAGTCCGGTTAGGTATACCTCACCGCCAGCGCCGGCAACGCCGGCACCGCCTTCCGCCCCAGACACGGTTACTAGAGCGCCGAATGGAACACCGCTGCCATCTACCCGCGTCAGACGCATCAGAGCACGCGCACCGGAGCGGGTATTAAAGCGTGCCGTGACGACGGCTCCACGAGTAGGTACCACCCGTACATCCGTCTGGGTGATTTCTACATCATCAGCAAGACTCAGCGGATCAAGACTAATTATGTTTTCCTGATACGGTGTAACCGACGGATGCAAAGTGTACCCACGATAATCGGTCCGCACACCGGAGGTGCCACTGACAGAAACACCTGCTGCACCGGGGGCCTGCACCAGGCTAACAGTGCCCGGTATGTTCTGTCCGAATGTCAATCCGTTTTCGTGCAGAATCATACCGCCATTCAGTTCTGCGCTAACTGTACGCTGCTGAGTGTTATAGCTGTAACCAGTCCCGGCATTACCATAGGCTCCGCTCCAGCCCAGATGCATATAGCCGTTGTTCGTTGACGGTCCTTCACGACTGAGGCTGCGGGCTTGGCGTACGTCCCAGTTCAGGCGGCGGTCCAAAGCGGAACCGTTGAGACCCAGGCTATGGGTATCCCCGCTGCGGCCCATGGTGCCCTGATAAGAGGCCGTGATGGTGCTGTCGGCACGACTTGTGAGCGGCAAACTGAGCCACAGACTGCTCAGTGACTCATTTCGAATTGCCCCAGTGGCTGTGGTGCTCCGCGTACGGGACTGACTTAGTGAAAGCCTTGCCCCCCATGGCAGTCCCATTCCGTAGCTCAGGCCATAGTTATTGTCATTTCCGTCATGGTGCCAGTAGTCTGTGATGGAATAATTAATCCCCAGACTACCAAAACGACCTATTGCCTGAGAGACGGCAATACTGGTCGTGGAGCGCATGCGACCGTAACTTCGGTTGTACCAGAGGTTACTGTCAGTCGGATTAGTCCGGCCGTAGCTATTGAGAGTCTCCTCAATAGTCGCAAATCCAGGAGTAGCATGACGATAGCCTGCTACGGTAAGGGTTGTATCGGTAGCGTCGATGAGTTTGCTGTAGCGCACACGCCATGCCGTTCCCTGTTCTTTGTCTTGGTCACGCAGCTGCGCCTGGGCACCGGTTACGTCAAAAGACGCAGATCCCCAATTACCAAGGGATACTCCCAGCCCAAGCGCTGCGGACTGATACGCTTTTGCACCCTGCAAGCCGCCGTAGATTGTCAGATCATAAGGCAGACCGTAGAGCAGCACAGCCTGCCCAATAGTTGCAGCTTCTGTGTTATGGTCAGCAGGCCGATACTGGCCTGCCATCAGGCCGTAACTAAGATACCCTTCCTTCAGAGAGACCGCGGGGGTCTGATAGGGTACGCTGAAGGTCTGCTGGCTTCCATCACTTTCGCGCACTGACACCTGAAGCTCTCCGCCCCAGCGGCCCGCCAAGGTAAGATCCCGCAGGGCAAACGGACCCGGAGCCACAGTGGTTTCATACAGCAGGTATCCTCCCTGTCGAACCTCAACGCGCGCCTGTGTTCGGGCGATACCACGAATCATAGGGGCAAAAGCTCGTTCGGTATAAGGCACCATCAGCTCGTCTGAAGCCAGCATTACGCCGCGGAACGGTACACCGTTAAATACTTTGTCTTCCGTGGTACGGTCTCCGAGGGACAGCCTACTGCGCAGGCCACGAAGGCCACGCTCGGCATATGTATAGCTTGTCTGCCAGCGCGCCTGCGTATTCTCCTGTTTCTGCCAGTTGGACTGGCTGCGCAGGCGCCAAGCTCCGGCGTTCAGACCAGGACTCAACTGCGCGAAGCTGCTGTCGCTATTTTTCCCACTGTTACCGCGCAGTTCGGTGCGACTTGTACTGGCGCTATAGTTCATAAGAAAAGCCGGAATACCATCGTCCCACAGAGACTGTGGCGCAATTCCTTTACTGGCGGGCCGAAGATGGATTTGCGGTACCGACAGACGAAGTTGCTGCTCGCTAAAGCTGAAGTTGTAGGTTGTCCCGGGCAGTATGGAAAGATCAGCACAGCCGGAACCGTTGTCAAGCGACTGAAAATCCTCTGTGCGCACGCCATAGCGCGCTAGCTGTTCGACACTCAGACAAGGGTAAAGCACGGGACGGTTATCCTCACGCACCAGCGAGAACACAACCTCCCGGCTGTCCACTCGCTGGCCATTGAGCAGAATGTCGACCATATAGGTTCCCGGCAGCTGCGCACCTTCGTTAAAAAGGCTTATGTCTGCTCCGACCCCGGCCTCTCCCAGCATAGCCGGGTCGAAAGTATAGGTGCGTGCGGCCGCAGACTCTGAAAACAGTGTCAGGCAGGTCAAAACGGCAGGCACGCAAAATATCGCAGTAATACGCATGGTTTGATGGCTCCCCGGAAAACTAAAGATGAAAATCATCACTGAATACGGGCGGTTACCTGCGCGCTATCACCGCCCAGGTCGTTAATCACCACATACTTCAGCTCGCTGGCCGGACCGGTACCACCGGATACGGTGTAGATGCGACTGCTGAACGGCGCGATATAGTCCGGGGCATCAATGGATTTTCCACCCACAGAGATGGTCTTGAGGTTAATGAAATAAGGCGAGTTATTCATCGCCCGCACCCCTTTAGCATCGCGGTACCAGGTGAGCTCTGAGCTTGCCGCTTCCGGGGTGCTGCTCAGACCTGCAGGCCGTGTAAAGAGTTTGATGCACTGACGAAGCTTAACCTTAACGTCAAGTGTGGCGCTGCCGTTTTTGGCGTCCTTGCGCTCATCCCAGGCGTCCCCTTTTTCAGGCGGGATACCTGTCACGCAGAACCAGTTGAGGGATTCACGATCCTTCGGGCTGCTGTCGCCGGTCATTATGATGCGCACACGGCTCTGCTGGCCTGCGTCAAGTCTGAACAGGGGAGGGGTAACCGAGAACGGTACACGGCTCCCACCATCATCAGGAGAAACTTCGCTCTGGGCAAGAACAGGGAAATCGTTCGGGTTATTGATAGTGACGGAAACCCCTGTCGAGCCCGGTGTGTATATCAGACGGGTTGCACTTAGGCCGACAGAGTAGGTGGTGGTCTTCTGCTCCAGTTTGGTTTGTGGCTCCGCTGAGCTGGCGGAAGGCATAACGAAAATAAGCGCGAGGAACAGCGGCGCGCGGGTAATATGGGTGTTTTTCACCAGAAACTCCAGTCAGTAAAAGCAGTAAGCAGCATTCCTGCATCCAGGCAATAAAACCGCAGTTCTGCATCTTTGTGGCGCTTGATTCCAGGATAAAGCAGGATTGCCGGGCGGAAAATCAGGGCGCATCCACAAAATGAAGCATCCTGCGGACAAGATTAAAGTGTTCCTCAAATCTGCCTGAAAAAACCGCAAGGCAGGCGCATAGTGGCTTTAATTTACCGCTGCGCATGATGCAGCAATACGGCGACGGTTTATGGAATTAGGTCGCTCTAATTGCGGAAAAATAATAGGAAGGACAGGGTGGTTATTGAAAGATAATATTTCAATTACATAAATATTAATTTATAACACTATGTATAACCTTTACAGCAGCATATAATGTCGCGGCGGCGAGTGGAGGGTGGAGGGTGGCACTATATAAGAGTCCGAATGGCGAAGCAGATAAGCCAGTTCGCAGCCGGATGTAAGGAGCGGGCGGCTGAGGGAAGCAGCAGTGGGAACTAACTGAGGCTGCTGCGAGGGATCTGCAAGGGGGCATAAGACACTGGATTTGCATCGGTTATATCGAATCAGATAGTGCATTAAAACGGATGCGTATTTATGGGAATGCTGTATGTACGTTCATTCACTATCCAGATGAATATATCTTTAAGTATATCCGGAGTTGATAATTATCTCAAAAAAGCTTCAGGTAATACATTTTTATCTCAGAAGCTCATCACTACCACTGCCGGAGAAAATAAGTGGTAGCAGCTTAATGGCAGGAGATGAGCCATGACAGTGTTCTATCATGACAGTAGCTGCAGCACACTCCACATTAAAACCAGAGCGTTACAGTCCCGTCCCCCTTTTCCCTTTCTGGCGGATATTCATATAAATTATTTCAGTAGGTATCAATGGTGAACACAAAAATGTACTGCCAATTATCAACAGCAGTATCCGCTTGTGGCTCGTGGAGGAAAGCACTCAACTGATCTAGAGCACGCTGGCCAGAGCTGTCTGCATGAGTCAGTAGTTAGAAATATTGCCCGGGGGGGGGCTATATTTCTAATTTCGCGCATTTAATAGATGCAAAAACCAATGAAGCGGTAAAATCAAAGTATATAAAACTAAATTAACGGTGATTGTAATGTTTTGTACTTGTTATATCTATATTTGGCTAATATTATTTTGTTCGGTATTTTTAATGCCTGACACATTTAGCCCCACTCAACGCCAATTTACTGTTGAATGGCTATCATTTACTGAGTACCTTGATACTAACATCACTTAAGGAAGAAAAATGATACTTAATAAGTTAACGGCCGCTCTGGGCTGTTTATTCATGATGGTTTCTGCACATTCAGCCTATGCTGAAATAGAAACAAACTCATTTAACGTAAAAATCGCCGTAAGCAGCCTTTGTAAAATTGATAATATTCAGGATGTTGATTTTGGAACTGTATCAGAAGCTATTGACGGTGATGTGGTTAAGGATACTATGTTAAAAATCAAATGCAATGACCTGAAGCCTTATACTATATCACTCACTCCTTCAAATGATTCCCCGGTTGGACAAGGACAAATGAAATCATCTGAAGGCCATACAATCAATTACGGCTTGTATTCTAATGAGGCTGCCACGACTCCATGGGGAAGCATGAATCTTCAGCAGTATACTGGTAATGGCAGTAAGCAGAACTACCCTGTATATGTAAAAGTAGCCGGATCTGAATTTGATGCGCCATCAGGCTCCTATCACGATATAGTCAAGGTTCAGGTACATTACTAAAAATGTTTGTTTTGATCATGAAAGTCTTGAAAATCATGGTCACTTTGTCCGCTGGACTGGTGATGCTATTTACCAGTTCAGCGGCAGTAGCGACCGGGTTGCAGGTCACCCCCCTTTCGGTAGAACTTGCAGAAAACGCCAAAGCGACTGAAATGTGGCTCCTGAACACGAAATCAATGGCTATTGATGCTCAGATAAGACTATACCAGTGGGATCAAAGAGAAAATAAAGATGTACTTCTTCCCACTTCGTCCCTGATTATCAGTCCACCTTTCACTAAAATTCCTCCGGGTGGAAAGCAACTGGTTCGCGTGATTAGGGGGAAGCAGTCAGACAATTCATCCCCACTGGAAGCCTACAGGATTGTGGTAAACGAACTCCCTGCACCATCAACAAAAGAGAAAGGCGTTGATTTTGTAATGGAGTACTCGCTTCCTGTTTTCGTGCTTCACAGACCTGTGGATAAAACGTCACAAACAACTCTTCTCTCCCTCATTAAGAAAGAAGGGAAACATTTTATAAGGGTAGTAAACACCGGAGCGTATATAAGCCATCTTTATGATATTCATTACATTGCTCCTACTGGTAAAAAGTATCCGCTCCGCCTGAGTGGGCTTGGTTATGTCCTTCCTGGAAAAGAAATGGAATGGGATAGCGGTTTGAACTCCGCAGTAATACATAACGGTGGGAGTATTGAATTTATGCAGAGCGGAATCAAACATACACAGTTAATAAATTTACGATAAACACAAATATGCTTTTTTCTTCATCTTTTATGTCTAGGCTACTGGCGGGTAGCCTCCTTTTCATATGCTCTACCTCGATTACTGAAGCAACAGAACATACTTCAGCTGTGCGCCGACCAGAACCTGATATTTCTGGTGAAGCTCACTATACAGTATATCTTGATGTTATCATAAATGGCGTATCTAGGGGCTTTCACCCCTTCGACATACAGGGAGAGAGAATCTTTGCTAATAGTGAAGTGCTCAGCGAGATTGGATTAACACGCGGTTTTTATAACAATGATACTGTCGAGCTATCTGCTAACCAAAGCGTAAGTATTGAATTTAATCCTCATTTACAGTTGATTAAACTGGAAACTGCAGACAGCAACACGACACTTGACAGAATGCAATACGGTATTGCAGACCAGTTTATCCCCGCAGACTCAACCAGTGGTGGAGCCGTGCTTAACTACCAGCTGTTACACAATACGGATAAACGAAATTTCAGCTCTGGGATATTCAGTGAACTCCGTGGCATGAGCAGCATGGCAACTTTTTCTACTAGCATGGTTAACGCATTTGACTACGGTGACGAAAGAAAAATAACAACCAAGCGCCTTGATACACGATTTGACTCTTTATGGCAGGACACTAACTTCACACTTCAGGCCGGAGATGCTGTGACAGATATTCTTTCGTGGACACGTCCTTACCGTTTCGCCGGCATTAAAATCTCTAACACGACACCGCTTAGTCCCGGGAGCACAAAAGTAGCACCGCTTGAGTTTGAGTTCACGCCTAAAGCCCCTTCCGAAATTGATCTTTTACTCGATGGCTCAAACTCTTTCAGGCAACGTATACCTGGTGGCCCGTTTACTCTGCTGACAATACCACAGTCGAAAGGCTTCAGTAACGCTGAACTATGGATAACTGATAGACAAACTGGCGGAAAAACACTAATTACGAAGCCAGTCTATTTCTCTGCAAACCAGCTCAAAGCAGGTGCATCGGAATGGAGTATAGATACAGGTTTTTATCGTAGTCATTATGGTGTTAAATCAAATGCCTATGATGACCAACTTTTAATTAACGCGAATAGCCGGTATGGGCTCAACCGGAATATCTCTCTGGAAAATCATGCTGAAATAGCTCAGTCGTTCAGGCATGCAGGTGCTGGCATGGTGGTCACCCCCCATCCTTATCTGGGAGAGCTTACATGGAATCATTCATTCAGTAATTACAATGGATATACCGGTGTTCGAAGTGCAGCTACTCATCAGTGGAACAATCGTTTCTTTTATTCAAAGTTTTCATGGGAAACATTCAGCAAAGCGTTTAAAGACATCCCATCCCTTTACGGAAATGATATTGCCAAACGCAATATCACAGCTTCCATGGGGATCGGTACAGACAAATTCGGTTTTTTTTCGCTAAGCAATACCGATACACTGACTCACACTGACTCACAATATCGGACATTATCGTTATCGTGGCAGAAAGGGTTTGCAGACTTCCTGTCTCTTTACATTACGCACCGGATAACCACCGGAAACTGGAATGATGCATCATATTTTGCAGGAGTGTCTATACCTCTTGGCAATACGTATGTGGCATATAACTCCCGATACAACGATGGTGCTGTTTTTCATAGTCTCAGTTTGAGCGATAGTTCACGAGGTGAAAGCGGGTTCTCCTGGAAAGGAAGAATGAGCAGTGCTCCTGCATATAAATTTGCAGACGGAGATATTGAGTACCAGGGGACGTATGCGACCTTCAGCGGGAATGTCTCAACAGAGGGGTACATCTCGCTGGGAATGGCTGGCTCGCTCGCTTATCTTAATAATAACTTCTACGCAGGTAGACCTATTCAGGATGCGTTTGCCAGCGTTTCCACCTCAGGAATTGGGGACGTTCCCGTTTATGTGGATAACCGCTTTGCCGGTATCACAAACAGTTCGGGTTATCTTTTCCTTCCCCAACTATCGTCATTTCAGCAGAATAAAATAAGTATTGATACTCTGTCATTACCTGCTGATTATGAATTTTCCAATATTGAGAAAGTAATTGTTCCTGCTTACAAATCAGGTAACATTATCAAGTTTGATATAAAACCCGCTCGCGCCGCCATTCTTGTGCTTACGAATAATCATGGTGAATACTTGCCTGCGGGCACAGTTTTAAAAGTCAACTCAGGTAACGAAGAATTTATCGTAGGTTTTGAGGGGCTGGTTTATATTACAGGGCTAAATAATGAAAACTCTTTTATTGCACACTTATCCGATGCAGGAGGGGGAATTCCGGGTTTATGCCGCGGTCAGTTCTCCCATCATTCCGACAGCAGAGACGCTGTTCCAACTTACAGCGTGACATGTCAGTAATTGCGTCAATAGGAGATGTTTCGTGATTTCATTTTATTCATTACGTTTTTTCAGACTTTTGATCGTCATTTTTTCCCTTCCCGTTTACGGAGGCAATATAACCTGTAAGGCTGAAATAAGCGATTTTGATTTTGGTAATATTGTTACCGGGCAGCCGCTATCGAAACAGTCGGCATACGGATATGTAAAATTCTCCTGTACCAACAGAGATATAATACCGCTGTATGTGGGTCTTTGTTTAAATAGGACGCCTTCCTCAAAAGATTTGACAATCGATTCACTTTCCGATAAGGATTACAGTATAATTTTCAGAGACAGAGCGACCGGTCTTCCCTGGAGCGAAGGAAACCCTCCTATACATATTTCGCGTATAGTGAATGCCCGTACAGATATGACTGAAAAAATTCCTATTTCCGCAGAAATGCGTATCGACCCGATCACCTTATCGGCAGGGCCAGTAAACCTCAGGTTTACACTTCAGTCGCCTTCCCTTTCATGGTACGCAAGCTCCGTGCCGTTTAGTGACAGTTGTACAGAGTCTCTCCCTGCGGATCAGATTTCATTCAATGTCAGAGCAAATATCACCAAACGTTGTGATGTGATAGCAGACAGTCTTGATTTTGGCAAGATTATTGATAAGTCAGGCTCGAAAATATTTTCGCAGAGTACAATTAATATAAAATGTACAAATGAAACCATTTATAGTGTATCACTACGCTCTCTTAATGGGAGCAGCACAGGATTTATGATGAATAATGGAACTAACAATAAAATCCCATATGCGCTATTCAAAGATTCTGCACAAAAAGAACGTTGGGCTGAAGGATTAAACGCGAAAATAGATCGCGGAACAGGGAAATGGCAACAGCATCAGCTTTATGGCCAAGTGAACCTTTCATCGTCAGACGAACCTTCCTCGGGCGATTACACTGATACGGTAATTATATCTATAAATTACTGAATGTTAAATGATGTACACTCACAGATAGAGATAAAAACAGTCTTCGCTATCGATATAACCCCATCCTCAACCCATTCAGAATGCGAAGCCGCATAAGCTCCTCTTAAAAATTTAATTCAGGCCTGAATAAAAAAATATAGCTGGCAAAGCAATTAATTTAAGATAATCAAAAAATGCGCCATTGAGTATACTTATGGGTTTTCATGGCGCATTAAAATTAATTTAATTGCATATAAATTATTTAGTACTCCCATACACTGCATTTATAGCTATTTTTGCAGCATTTTTTATAACTGTTTCGTCATGTTTGTCGTTTTGATTAGGACGTGTTGTGTAGACAGCCATAACTGCAGGTGAATTGGCATCTGGCCATAAAATAGCAATATCATTGGCTGTACCATAAAAACCACAGGTGCCTGTTTTATCGCCAACAACCCACTTATCTGGAACAGCAGCTCTAATTCGCGCATTACCAGTAGTGTTGCCTTTAAGCCAATCCTGTAGCAAGGATTTATTTTTAGCATCGAGTACTGAACCAAAAGCAATATTATTAAGACTCATAGCCACTGCTTTTGGAGTGGAAGTATCACGTTCATCGCCTGGAATAGCTGAGTTTAATTCTAATTCCCAACGATCAAGCCTGAAGTCAGTGTCTCCCGTTGACCGCATAAATGCAGTCAAACCCTCAGGACCTCCTATGTATCTTTCCATTAATAGATTAGAAGCTCCATTGTCACTATACTGAATTGCTGCCTTGGCCAAAGTCTGCACGCTTGCTCCTGTTTCGCGGTATTTTTCTGATACAGGAGAATGCTTTTCCATAACACGTCCAGAATATTCCATCATATCATCAAGAGAAACAGATTTATCCTGAGTTCTTTTTAATACGGATGCAGCAAGGAACGCCTTAAATGAACTACATAAAGGAAATCTCTCATCTTGTCTGTAGGAAAATTCTTTCCCATTTTTTGTGTTTAAAATATAAACACCTATCCGCCCCCCAAAAGAAGTTTCCAATTCCCTCATTTGCTCAACACCATTACTTTCCTGAGAGGCAAATGAGTTCAATGGAAGACAGAGCAAAAAAATAAATGTACTTGCACTTTTTTTAAAAAAAAACATTTATAACACCTCTAGACGGTTCAACAAATAATTTTTAGATATTAACTCATCATCTTTTTGTATGTCAAAAGCTTAACTAAGAATGTAAGCATAAAAAGATCCTTGCATATTCCCATGGAGAATTAAATAGGTGGTTTTATTGCGCCAGTGTTTAATGAAACACTCCAAAGATAATATTTTGTTAACTGTTAAAATATAAGGTATAGGGATTGGTAAATGATAAATCATTCCCATTCATATAGACAAAAGTTAAAACATTACACCTCTCATGAATCTTCAGTTGCTTAACACCTTGAATTTTACTTTTGATCTTTATGATGACAAACTATAAAATCTTTGCTTAGACATAAGTAAAACCTTTAGGCTAGTATATCATGAGAAATCGCTTGCCACTAAACGGGTTACGGGCTTTTGAGGCTTCAGCCCGCCACCTTAACTTTACACGCGCTGGACTTGAACTACATGTTAGTCAAGCTGCAGTAAGTCAACAAGTTCGTTCTCTTGAAAACCTCCTCAATGTCAATCTGTTTCGAAGGCTGCCGCGAGGATTAGTTCTTACTGAAGAAGGTGCGCATTTACTTCCAATTCTTAACGATGCATTTAATCGTATGGATTCAGCCTTACAAAAATTTCGCGGAGGTAAATTTCTCGAAGTGCTTACTGTTGCAGTAGTAGGAACCTTTGCTATTGGATGGCTTTTACCTCGGCTTAAGGATTTTTATGAAAAATGTCCTTGGATTGATTTAAGGATTTTAACCCATAATAATACAATTAATTTAGCAAATGAAGGTATTGATGCGTCAATTCGTTTTGGAACGGGAAAATGGACTCTTACTGAGAATATCGAGCTTTTTGCTGCCCCGCATACTGTACTATGTTCTCCTGTTGTTGCAGAAAATCTTCTCTCGCCGAATCATCTACGGTATAAATTATTATTCAGAACCTATCGTCAGGATGAGTGGTATAACTGGCTTGAAGTTGCAGGTGTTGAGCCATGGGTAATTACAGGGCCTATTTTTGATTCATCAAGACTTATGGTTGATGCCACTTGCATATCTGATGGCATAGCATTAGCACCATCATGTATGTTCAAAAGGGAACTAGATCTTGGACTACTTAAAATTCCTTTTGACATTCATGTAAATATGGGCAGCTATTGGATGACGACATTAAAATCAAAACAGAAGTCTGCGGCACTGACTGCTTTCAGCACTTGGTTACAGGAATGTTGCCTGTAACCAGGTTGATTTATATTTCTGTGTCCGGGCGTAAATTATCCATTTACGCTGTGAATCGCCATGGATAATCTAGACACTTCTGAGCCATTGATGGACTGACCCCGCCCCCCCCTCCGTCATGTACAGAGTGATACGTGTTATTTTGCACTCCAGCCATCCCATCATAGCCTGTCAATTGCCAGCATAGCCTGTCATGATTCTTCTGAACATTGTATTGCAGTGCATACCCCTGTTTTTCTGGATGTGGTTTTTCCGCCCTCCCCGGGCGGTTTTTTTTCCATACACCGTAAACTCCGCCAGTCACCATGCCCCGACCACAACATGCACTCATTCCACTGGCTTTTATATCCAAAAAAATAAACTTTCAACACACATAAAACTAATATAACTATAATCAACAAAATTACATTCCAAAAAAACACACTTCGATTCTAAAGTACCGCAGTGATTCATTCCATCAGGAAGAATATTAAACTGTGAAAAAAGTTCTTATTCGGAAAACTGCAATCGCCACACTTTTGGTGCAGTTCTGCTCTCCATTATCTGTTGCCTTTACCCCGGCTATTGCCTCCGCCGTTCAGCCAAACCGCGACACCACCGCGACCGCCGACGTGAACGACAATCAGGCCGCCGTACGCCTTGCCCAGGCCGCATCCCGGGCAGGGACCTTCTTGAGCAACGCCCCAGATACCGATGCTGCTGCATCACTCGCCAGCGGGTACGCCAGTGCCGAAGTCCAGCAGTGGCTCAGCCAGTTCGGCACAGCGCGCACCACCATTGACGTTGATAAGGACTTCTCACTGAAGGGCTCCTCTCTCGACCTCCTGGTGCCCCTGTACGACTCGCCTGACCTGCTCACCTTTGCCCAGGGCGGTATCCGCCGGGCGGACGACCGCACGCAGTCCTCCCTCGGCCTCGGCGTGCGCAGCTTCGGGCCCGCCGGCATGCTCGGCGCCAGCGCCTTTATCGACCACGACCTCTCCCGCAGCCACACCCGGGCGGGGCTCGGTATTGAATACTGGCGCGACAACCTCCGCCTTGGCGCCAACAGCTACATGCGCCTCTCGGGCTGGAAGGACTCCCCGGACGTCACCGACTACCTTGAGCGTCCGGCAAACGGCTGGGACATTACCGCCCGCGGCTGGCTTCCTTCGCTGCCGCAGCTCGGCGCCTCGCTGGGCTTTGAGCGCTACTACGGTGAAGAGGTAGGCCTGTTCGGACACAGCAACCGCCAGAAGGACCCTTATGCCGCCACTGCAGGCCTGAACTGGACGCCGTTCCCGCTGCTCACCCTGAACGCCGAGCAGCGTCAGGGCAAGGGCTCGGCCAGCGATTCCCGCCTGGGTCTTGAGCTGCGCTACACCCCGGGCGTATCCTGGGCGCATCAGACCAGTCCTGACTCCGTCGCCGCACTGCGTAGTCTGAGCGGTGCTCGCCATGACCTTGTCGAGCGCAACAGCAACATTGTCCTCGAGTACAAAAAGAAAGAGGTCATATTCCTGAAGACCCAGGAGCTGGTCACTGGCTACGCTGGTGAGCAGAAGCCCCTGAGCGTGGAGATAAAGAGCCGGTATCCTGCTGAGCGCATTGAGTGGCAGTCGCCAGAGCTGGAGGCGGCCGGAGGGATTATCATGTCTTCCGGCCCGCATTCTCACGCTGTTATACTACCGGCCTGGCAGCCGGGAAGAGCTCTCCACGGCAATACCTATACGGTACGCGGTGTTGCCGTGGACGGCCGGGGCAACCGCTCTGCCGCGTCCAGCACTCGTGTTGTCGTTTCACAGGCAGCCATCAGTCCCGCACTGTCGGGCCTGAGCCTTTCGTCGCTTAATCTGGTCCCGGACGGCACCAGTGCGCAGAAAGTCACCCTCACCCTGCGTGATGCAGCCGGCAATCCGGTTGACGTGGACGAAAGTGAGATTGTTACGGAACGCAGCGATAATACCGACAAAAACGTAGCGCGGGCTGCACGCGGTCTCGCCCGGGTGGGGCATTTCGTACGCACCTCTGCCGGCAGCTATGACCTGACGGTTACTCCGGGAACGCAGGAAGAGCACTTCACGCTGACTCCGTATGTGCGCGGCTACAGCGCCGGCACCATCACTGTCAACATCAGCCAGACTCTGAGTGATGCTAACTCCTCACTGGTGGTCGGGCAGCCTGTTACCGATACGGATACGCCGGTGCCTGTAATGCTTACGCTGCGTGATGAGGCGAGCATTCCGATTAACGGCCAGAAGGTGAGATTCAGCAGCGGTCAGGACGGCGTCACCTTCTCTGACGTGCAGGAGTCTGCTGGCGGAGTTTACACTGCCACTATGCGCGCCACGCGGACGGGCGTGGTGACGGTGAGCTCTATTGTGAACGGCATCCAGCTGGCGCAGCCGCAGGCCACCGTCACAGTGAAAGCGGGCTCTGTCTCGCAGGCCACTTCGACCCTGAAAACAGACCGTACGCGTTATGCCAGTCAGGAGGATGTGGTACTGACACTGACTCTGAAGGATGCATCCGGCAACAGTGTGACGGAGGTGGATCTTGCCTCTGCCACATTTACTGGTCCGGGGCTACAGGAGAAGGAGGGCTCAGCCTGGACGCAGGCCGACGGCGTCTGGACCCGCACCTTCACCGCGACGACGGCGGGCACCGGCCTGACGGCCGGCATCACGCTGGGCGGCACGGCCGTTACCTCCGCCCCGTACACCATCACGGCTGCCGCGGCTTCTGCGGCCACCTCCACCCTTGAGGTCAGCGGCGGCGTTAACGGCACGTTCACTGCCGGAGACAGCATGACCGTCACCTTCACCCCGCGCGACGCGCAGGGCAACCCGGCAGATATCGAGGCTGCGGCTGTGGACACCATCAGCGCGGAAGGCGCCGCGCCGGCCACGGGCTCAGCCTGGACGCAGGCCGGCGGCGTCTGGATCCGCACCTTCACCGCGACGACGGCGGGCACCGGCCTGACGGCCGGCATCACGCTGGGCGGCACGGCCGTTACCTCCGCCCCGTACACCATCACGGCTGCCGCGGCTTCTGCGGCCACCTCCACCCTTGAGGTCAGCGGCGGCGTTAACGGCACGTTCACTGCCGGAGACAGCATGACCGTCACCTTCACCCCGCGCGACGCGCAGGGCAACCCGGCAGATATCGAGGCTGAGGCTGTGGACACCATCACCATGGCGGGCGCCGCGCCGGCCACGGGCTCAGCCTGGACGCAGGCCGGCGGCGTCTGGATCCGCACCTTCACCGCGACGACGGCGGGCACCGGCCTGACGGCCGGCATCACGCTGGGCGGCACGGCCGTTACCTCCGCCCCGTACACCATCACGGCTGCCGCGGCTTCTGCGGCCACCTCCACCCTTGAGGTCAGCGGCGGCGTTAACGGCACGTTCACTGCCGGAGACAGCATGACCGTCACCTTCACCCCGCGCGACGCGCAGGGCAACCCGGCAGATATCGAGGCTGAGGCTGTGGACACCATCACCATGGCGGGCGCCGCGCCGGCCACGGGCTCAGCCTGGACGCAGGCCGGCGGCGTCTGGATCCGCACCTTCACCGCGACGACGCCTGGCACCGGCATAACGGCCTTCCTCTTTCTGGACAGCGGAATGGTCATCTCCGCCCCGTACACCATCAAGGCTGGCGCGGCCGATGCGGCCACCTCCACCCTTAACGTCCTCGGCAGCGCTGGCGGCACGTTCAGGGCTGGAGACGAGATGACCATTACCTTCACCCCGCGCGACGCGCAGGACAACCCGGCGGACGTCGCGGCTGCGGTTGCGGGCAACATCGCCGTGCCGGGTGCCGAGCCGGCCACGGGCTCAGCCTGGACGCAGGCCGGCGGCGTCTGGACCCGCACCTTCACCGCGACGACGCCTGGCACCGGCATAACGGCCTTCCTCTTTCTGGACAGCGGAATGGTCATCTCCGCCCCGTACACCATCACGGCTGCCGCGGCCGATGCGGCCACCTCCACCCTTAACGTCCTCGGCGGCGCTGGCGGCACGTTCAGGGCTGGAGACGAGATGACCATCATCTTCACCCCGCGCGACGCGCAGGACAACCCGGCGGACGTCGCGGCTGCGTTTGTGGACAACATCATCGTGACAGGTGCCGCGCCGGCAGAGGGTTCAGCCTGGAGGCAGACCAACGGCGCCTGGACACGAAACTTCACTGCGACGAGGGTGGGCACCGGCATGAGTGCAATCCTCTTTCTGGACAACGGAATGGTCACCTCCGCCCCGTACACCATCACGGCTGGCGCGGCCGATGCGGTCACCTCCACCCTTGCCGTCCTTGGCGGCGCTGGCGCCACGTTCAGGGCTGGAGACGAGATGACCGTCACCTTCACTCCGCGCGACTTGCAGAATAACCCGGCGTACGTCGCGGCTGCGGTTGCGGGCAACATCGCCGTGCCGGGTGCCGAGCCGGCACAGGGCTCAGCCTGGACGCAGACCAACGGCGTCTGGACCCGCACCTTCACCGCGACGACGCCTGGCACCGGCCTGACGGCCACCATCACGCTGGGCAGCGGAATGCTCGCCTCCGCCCCGTACACCATCACGGGGAGCCAGGTCGTCAGTGGGATCAACTCCACCCTTGCCGTCCCCGGCGGCGCTGGCGCCACGTTCAGGGTTGGAGACCAGATAACAGTCACCTTCACTCCGCGCGACTTGCAGAATAACCCGGCGTACGTCGAGGCTGCGGTTGTGGACACCATCAGCGTGGCGGGCGCAACGCCGGTCCAGGGCTCCACCTGGACGCAGACCAACGGCGTCTGGACCCGCACCTTCACCGCGACGACGCCGGTCACCGGCAAGAGGGCCATCCTCTTACTAGACAGCGGCGCAGTAATCGTCTCCGAGGTGTACACCATCACGGGGAGCCAGGTCGTCAGTGGGATCAACTCCACCCTTGCCGTCCCCGGCGGCGCTGGCGCCACGTTCAGGGTTGGAGACCAGATAACAGTCACCTTCACTCCGCGCGACTTGCAGAATAACCTGGCGTACGTCGAGGCTGCGGTTGTGGACACCATCACCGTGGCGGGCGCAACGCCGGTCCAGGGCTCCACCTGGAAGCAGACCAACGGCGTCTGGACCCGCACCTTCACCGCGACGACGCCGGTCACCGGCAAGAGAGCCATCCTCTTACTAGACAGCGGCTCAGTAATCGTCTCCGAGGTGTACACCATTACAGCGGGTGCCACGAACTAAAGGCAACACCGGAGTACCTGAAAGCCCAGGTACTCCTCCCCCTCTCTAAACTAATAAACTTTTTTATGATGAATACTGAATTCACTCCGCAGCAGAAACTTGAAAACATCATTCGCTCCCTCCGGGAAAAAAGGAGTGTTATGGTCTCCGGGCGAGAAGATATAGCCATGACACTGCGCGCACGTCCCACTGTCTTCTTTCTCGAGGAGGGGCGGGCCTCCCTTCGCCTTAAAAGTAATGGCTACATTATTGCCGACTTCACGGCACCCGCGGTGCTCGGTCTTGAGCTGCTCTGCGGTCGTGAACCAGATACAACCGTGGCCGTTCAGGATTCAGCTCGTCTTATTCAGGTGCTGTCTTCTGACCTTGCTGCGGAAATTGAGCTGTCGGGGATGTGGCATGATGTCTTCAGCATTCTTGCGGACAATGCGCGGCATGTGCGGGATAATCTCGCCATCAGTGCGTTCGGCAGCAATTACCACATCGTTCGCCATCATCTTCTTGCCCTGAGCAACGGTGACGGGGGCCTCCTGAAGCAGGAATCGTTTCACCGGTATATCAGCGAGCGTTCAACCGTCTCCCGCAGCACTCTGTACAAGGTAATCAGGAGTCTGCAGGCTGGGCAGTACATTACCATGGAAAGAGGAAAACTGATTGAGCTTCGACATCTTCCAAAAAATTATTAAAGATGAGTCTGTGGTTAAGGTTTCCATCCTTACCGACCCGCCAGAGTCATGCGTTGCATCAAGGAAGATAAAAGGCTGGCTGTGATTTACTTCACCCGGTGCGGTCAGTTCTTTGCGCTCTTTAGGCTCATGCACAGAACATCGCCGCTGAATGTGGAGTGCGGACCTGACACCGAACCCAGGATACAAAGCTGTCCATGAGTGCTGCAGAGCACCCTGAGCATTACTGATGAGGGGAACACCGTTTTCCATGTCTTCTGCGAGCGGCTCTGTCTGTACGGCAGCTGCATCGAGAATCACAGGAAGTGGCTGAGTGAATTGCCACGGATAATCCAGGCTGAGCCTCTTAATTGTCACAGCCTTTTTTCACAACATATTGAACTATTGCTCGTTACGTTCTTTCCTGTGAAGCATGGGCTCTCATCCAGACTGCTGAACCAGCAACACCGGGGCAGCACTCTCTTGGGCAGAAAACCGTATATTCATTATATCTCCCGCGAAGTTTACACGTTACTGCGCAATCAAAACAGGCGGATCAACAGTATCCCGATAACAGCTTGACTCTTGGAAGGGCGTCCTGGGCAGCCAGTACGGCAGTGACGACTGGCAGCGCTTCTGCCGGGCTAATAACCTGGCCCCGAGCATGAGCAGGCGTGGCAACTGCCAGGATAATGCGGTGGCCGAATCGTTCTTCAGTTCGCTGAAAAAAGAGCGGATCAGAAAACGCATCTATAAAACCCGGGATCTGGCCCGGGCCGATATCTTCGATTACATTGAAGTGTTCTACAACCGGGCCCGGCGCCACAGCCACCTCGGCGGCGTCAGTCCGGAGGCCTTTGAACAGGCCTCATCGTGAGGACAGAATTTGTCTACGGGCGTGGGGTCAGTCCAATAGGGCAGGATCGTCTACCGGGGCGGGGTCAGTCCAAAAACGGAACTCAGGACATGCAAACTATCGAGACTGCTCAGCGGTGACGTTCGCCCTGAATGGGCGCTATCGTTCCTCAAAATCCCGGGACCATCAACATGAAAAATCTGCGAGTCTATCAGAATAACACACCCTTATCCAACCTGGTGGAAGAGAAGATTGGTAAGCGGGTTGAATCGCTCAGACACGAAGTGAAAGAGGTCGGCAAACACGGCTTGTAGTAGATTAAGGTCATTCCAGATGAAGTTGTGTATGAATATTCCTCCCGTGTCCGAAAATAAAAGGGGCTGTTGTGCGAGCCTGGCCCCGGTTTAGCATGTAAACTATCGACGGTTAGCTGGCCTAACATCTGGAAAAATTACTGACGAGAAGGTAGTATTCGGATCGTCAGCGATCGTCTTGTGGTGGGACAGATTGTTGATTCAGATTACTTTTGTGACCTAACTCAAACTGACGGTTTGACTGCTTTGTGGTGAGGCAGGCGGGTGGCAGAAGATGGTTTTACGGAAGAAATGCGGACTTCCGGAAACAAACAGGGACAGGACGTGTCCAGTAAAACGTTCAGGAGCAGGTGACGGGATTTCCCGGAGCCTGAATGCACAAACCCCCCGATAACTGTCATCATCTTGGCGGAAGACACAGGTATCAGGGGGTCCAAAAGCAGGCGCGTTGCCTGTGAAGGATTATAACGCATGCACCATAGAAAACAACACCCGGCCGCCATAAGAACAGGCCGCC